>JAPOLP010000948.1 GCA_029977045.1 Planctomycetota bacterium | reverse complement strand
CCCGTGTGAGCAGTTTTCCCGGATCTGCACACCCGGCCCCCCCCCCCTGAGATTCCCCCCGCCATGAATAGCGAGCCGCCAGACGGCGCCGTACTCTTCCGGTCGTCCGCAGTCCATGCACACGACTGATTGGACAGCGCAGCTCAAAGTGGTTTGTTTCGTAAGTTCGTAGCTGGTTGTTTGACCCGAAGCCGCAGGCGATGGCGTATTCAGGCGACTCTGAAACGCCATCGCCTGCGGCTTCGGGTCAAACAGAAACATTGAGAACTCCGTGTCCCGCATCTTTCTGACTTTGTCGTTCTTCGGAACCGCCCTGATCGCCCTGACGTTCTTTCTCGGCCTGGGCATCGACGATCCGCGCGTCCGTGACCCGCAGGTTCAGCAGGCCGTCAGCACGCACATGCTGACGGGGCTCGGATCCCTGACGTTTGCTACGCTCGTCCACGCAATCACGTTTACCTACTTCATGGGGACAGGTCGCTGGATCGAAGAGACGTCGCGGGCATACCAGCTTCCCGAAGACCTGTATCGACAGAATCAGCGAGTGAAGTATCGACTGCTGCCAGGCATCTGCGTCGCGTTTCTGATGCTCGTGATGACCGGAGCTTTCGGAGCAATGACCGACCCGGCCACCGGCGGCGGCTACACCGGCTGGTTCGGCATGAGCGCCGCGACGGTTCACCTGGTCTTCGCGACTCTCACCGTCTGCGCGAACCTGGCCGTCAACATCCACGAGTTCCGGTCGATCGAACGCAACGGCGAGATCGTCGCCCAGGTGATGTCGGAAGTCGTCCGCATCCGCACCGAACGCGGCCTGCCGGTTTAACACTGCACGCCCAATTCGCCTTCATACAAGCACGAAGCGCAAGCAAGTGAATTGCCTTTCGCGGGCAGCCGGTTCACTCGCTTGCGCTTCGTGCCTGTATGAACAGAAAGCCGTCTCCGAGGAGCAACGGAGATCGCGTTCGCTCAGATCAGCTCGGGCAGTGGGGCGTGACCGTCGATGATGTGCTGCGGGCGACCGGCGAGGTCGGTGATCATCGTGTCCGCCGGGTGAATTCCAAGATGGCGATACAGCGAGGCCAGCACTTCGCCAAAGTGAATCGGGCGGTCAGCGACTGCCGCCCCTAGACGGTCGGTGGCACCGATGACCTGGCCGGTGCGGAACCCGCCGCCAGCGACGAGCCCCCCGCCGACCTGCGGCCAGTGATCGCGGCCTGCGTCCGCGTTGATCCGCGGCGTCCGACCGAACTCGCCCCACGCGACGACGGCGACATCGTCGGCCATGCCACGTTCATGCAGATCCTCGATCAGCGCTGAGAGCCCCTGATCGAACAGAGGCAGGTGCGTGTCTTTCAGGCCGCCGAAGTTGTTGCTGTGGAAGTCCCAGCGACCGAAGTTCAGCGTGACGACGCGGGCTCCGGCCTCGACCAGGCGACGAGCCATCAGGAAGTGTTCGAGGTTTCGCGGTGAGCCGTCGCCGAAGTTCTTCGGATCGCCCTTGCCGTATCGCTCGCGAACCTGCGGATCTTCTTTTTCGAGATCGAGGGCGTCGACCAGGCGGCTCGACGTCAGGATGTCGAACGCCTGCTGCGTGATCGAATCGAGCCCTTCCAGCGTGCCCGTCGCGTCAACGTCGCGGCGAATCCGATCGACGCCGCGCAGCAGAGCCTGTCGGTCGTTCAGCCGGTCAGACGTGATTCCGTTGAGCACCATGTCCTGCTTCGCCGGGCCGGACGGACGGAACGCCGCGTGAGCGACTCCCAGAAAACCCGGCAGTCCCGGCGATCCGTACGGCGGGTGTCCGGTGTCCGGGGCGAGTCCGACGAAAGGTGGCACGGACGGATTCGTTCCGCCCAGCACTTTGGAAACAACCGGCCCGACAGCAGGCCGCCCGCCTGGCGGCTGGTTCCGCGTCGACCAGCCCGTGTAGCAGATGAACGAATCGTGCGACCCGTCCGGCGAGCCAACCACCGACCGCAGCGGCACGCACTTATCCATGATCGCGGCCATCCGCGGCATGTGTTCGCAGATTTCAATGCCGGGAACGTTCGTCTCGATCGGTCGGAACTCGCCGCGAATCTCCGCCGGCGCATCCATTTTCAGATCGTACATGTCCTGATGCGAAGGGGCTCCGCACATGTAGATCATGATGATCGCCTTGTGCGAATTCCCGCCGCCAGCCGCCGCTTCCGCCCGCAGCAGGTCCGTCAGTGTGAGCCCGCCAACACCAAGCGCTCCGATCTTCAACATCTCGCGCCGCGAAATGCCATCACACAAACGGTGCCGGGAACCAAGCAGATTCAACATGGTGAGCCTCTGGGGAGGGACGAACGGTTGGCTTGCAAGGGGAGGGAGATCAAGCGAGGGGCAGTCAGAGTGCAGCCTGGGACGGGATCATGCAAGAGACAATCGGCTTGTCCACCGCGTGACTGCAGTGTCGGGACGCAAAGCCGCGAAAGCGCAAAGAAGACTCTGTCAGAAGCAGCCTCTGAGTTTTCAGCGGTCTCCACACTTTGGAAGGATCGTGCCGGGAAACCCTTTGTGTTGCATTGCGTCTCTGCGACTTTGCGTCCGAGTCGATTCCGTCCAATGCCCGGCTGTTACCCGCGAGTCTGGTACTCGCGTTTGCCGCCTTCCGGGCCGATCTGGACGGTATAGGTCTTGCCGTCTTTCGCAACGGACAGCTTGACGAAGATGCCGTCGCATTCGCCGAGCTTGCCGAAGTTGGCGATGTTCTCTTTCGGGGCCTGCTTTGACAGGTCGAGCTGCACGTTCTGGTGGAGCTAGTACAGGTCTTTCAGCGACTTCACCTTGCGGAGCGTTTCCTGAGTTTGCTCGTGCCCGCCTTTCGTCGGGCCATTGCACATGACAGCAACGACGGGATCGATCGCCAGAACAAGTGCAGGGTTGTTGCTGTTCGGCAGGCCGTGGTGCGTGACCATGAAGACGTCGACCT
>JAPOLP010000687.1 GCA_029977045.1 Planctomycetota bacterium | reverse complement strand
TTGAGTACATCTCGATAGAAAGCAGATCAGCTCTCGACCACCCGCCGTCAGGATTTGAACAAACAGGCTGAAAATCAGTGCCTGAACGGTCCGTTCAAACGTGTTCGGCTTTCGGTAAGCGGTCATCCCGTAAAAGACCCAGGCCGATAGAAATCCTGGCAAGAGGGTCTGAATGACGTCGACCAATTCTTCCTTTATCAGCCCTTCCACGACGTGGCCCTCTCGACTTGCTTTCGTTGCCCAGTTGTAACGTATGAACTGTTTATGGTCAGGACAAGAGTTCAATGGTCCGGCACGCCTCAGATAGCGACGTGCGGCAGGTAACTAACTGTTTCCTGCGCGTGGGCTTCTCGTGTTCGATTACTTGTAGCCTGAGCGTGGAAGGCGAGGGTGAAGCCACATTGCCCGCAAATCTACTGCTTCGCTGGATTGTAGAACTCGGCAAGTTCATCGAGCGGGCGGAGCCAGATGTTGCGGAAGCGGACTGGGGTGTCGTGGTCCTGGAGGAAGACCGGGCCGACGGAGGTTTGTTTCTGGGTGGTCCAGATCGCCTGCAGGTAAGGCGTCGTGCCGTAGCGGTACGGGTGGTACTTCGATCGAGGCTCGCCGAACGTCGTGTTGTCCTGCACCTTCTGGCCGTTGAGCCAGGCGGTCACGCTGCCCTCTTCGACGATCGCTCCGCTGGCGTCGCGGCGAGGTGCCCGGTAGCGGATGTCGTAGACCTGCCACTCGCCCGGTTTCCGCGACGCATTCACCAGCGGCGGGGCGAACCCGTAGATCGCTCCCATTTCGTTCTGAGTCAGCTCGGTCCTGCCGTACGAGTTGAAGATCTGCAACTCGTAGTTTCCGTGAATGTAAATGCCGCTGTTGCCGCTGCCGGTCTCGGGCAACTGAAACTCGACATGAATGTCGGCGTCACGGAAATGCACGGTCGACACCAGGTGGTTCGACCGCCGCTTGTCGCGAGTCGACTCGAGCGCGCCGTCAACGATCGGCCAGTCGATCGCTCCACCAGCCATACTGACAAAACGGTGCGAGGCCCCGCCGTCGAACAGAACGATGGCATCCTTCGGAGCAGCCACCGGAAGCACGTGCTGTTGAGGCCTGAAGTCGTCAGCGACGGGATCGGCAGCAGCAATCCGCGACACGGACAGAGTCAGAAACAGAATCGCGGCGTAATGGACTCGAACAGTCAACGGGCCGTCCTCGGGATGCAGGTGAGCGGCGGAATTGAGACGCGACAAGCCGAGCATCCTACAGAATCCCGGTCACTTGCGAGCCAGTTCGCGTTCGATCATCCGCTGCTTGACGCTGGACGGACCGCTGTTGAAGACCTTGAAGGCGTGCAGGACGACGCCGATACCCCAGCCGCCAAGTGGCCAGAAGAACCAGAGCTGTCCCGGTGACGTCGTCAGGTCAATTGCCGTTAGCAGGGCATTGACGAGCACGAACACTGCCAGATGGGTGTAGAAGGCCAGCTTCTGCTCCACCCGTTCCTTTGCCGCTTCAAATTGTTCTGTGGTGGCGTTCATGGCACGACTCCTTTCTTCTGAGCACACCAGATCGAAAGAGCAATCGGTGTGCCGGGGAGTGCTTTGGGCGGTGGCATCCGAAGAAGCACGTTCCGTAGGTTGGGACTCTGTCCCGACCCCGTTTCTGGCCGTCGGGTCGGAGACCCAACCTACTGGGGGCGAAGCATCGACCGGATGGCGATTCTCGGTTAGGACTACTCTGTGGCCCGTGGATGAACTGTGGCCGGCGTGGTAACCTCAGCCGCAATGGTGCCTGAGACGCGGTGGGGCAGGGGACTGAATTGCCTTCCCGCTGCTTGAATCACGCTCGGCTTTTGCCTGGAGTCACGATGCTGCAGATTGATCAGAAAGAAACTGACGGAGTCACCGTGCTTGCCCTTAAGGGACGGCTGATTCTGGGGAACGAAAGTACGACGCTGGCGCAGCAGATGAAGCTGACGGTGGCGGATCAGGTGACTAAGGTCGTGCTGAATCTGGCCGAAGTGCCATACGTCGACAGCTTTGGCGTCGGAGAGCTGATTGCCAGTTTCACGAGCGTGCGTCGTAACGGCGGCACGCTGAAACTCTGCAGTCCGCGACCCGTCGTGCTGGAAGTGCTGCAACTGGTCAAGCTGCCGTTGCTGGTCGAAGTTCATCCCACCGAAGAGGCAGCGCTCGCAAGTTTTGCGACGGCCTGAGCGATCTCCGACCGCACTTTGCAGAGCGATAAAGACGCAGCAACAAGGAACAGACGATGTCTGATTGGGAACTTGCTCAGAACGATCCCGCCGAGAAACTCGCCCGGCTCCACTTCTTTTCGATGATGAAGCAGCAGGACGGCATGGAGATCGAGTTCGGCATCACGGTCAAAGAGTTCGTCGTCAGCGGGCAGAACCAGTCAATGCGGTTCTTCGCTCAGGCAGACAGGCAGACGAACCAGCACACGGCTCCCTACACACCGACCGGCTGGGGCTCGGACCTGCTGAAGGCCCTGTCCGAGTGCATCCGCGCCATCCACCGTTTCCCCTACGAAGGCCCGCTGCCGGAAGAAGACTGACCGACCGAAGTGATACACGCTGTATCGGAACGAGGCAGAGCGGACGAAACGACAGAATCATGAATCACAAAATGATGGGTGCTCAAATCATTTTGTATTCAATGATTCTGTGAGTGCTGGCTGCCTCGCGATTTTGATTCAGACCGACGCGGCGGATTTGGCTTCGATCAGGGCGTCGAGTTCCTGTTTCAGACGCGGCAGGATTTCGTCGTACGGGAAGGCTCCCAGCTCTTCGGGGCCGCGTTTGAGGTTGACGAAATTCGGGGCGCACCAGAGGCCCAGGTCGGCGTCGTCGGTTTCGCCGGGGCCGTTCACTCGGCAGCCCATCACGGCGATCGTGATCGCGTAGTCCTTCGCGTACTGAGTCATCTCTTTGACCTGCTGGGCGAGGTCGATGAAGGCCTCGTTCTCGACGCGCGAGCAGCTCGGGCAACTGATGATGTTCAGTGTCGGCAAACCGAAGTCGACGACCGAGCGGACTCGGCCAGCGGCGATGTCGGCCAGGATCGAACGCCCGGCTTCGATCTCTTCGCCCTTGCGGTCATTCGGGACGGTCAGCGAAACGCGGATCGTGTCGCCGATGCCGCGGCTGATGAGCTGCTCAAATGCGATCCGGGTCTTGATGATCCCGTCCGGCGGCATCCCGGCTTCCGTCACGCCCAGGTGCAGGGGCACGTCCGGACGCTGCTCGGCAAAGCGGCGGTTGACCTCGATGACCTTCTGCGGATCTGAGTCCTTCAGCGAGACGCAGTATCGCGTAAAGCCGAGCGAATCGAGGAACTCGCAATGGTCGAACGCACTTTCGAGCATTGGTGAGATTGAGTCATCAGCGTCGTACCGGTCGAGCTTCGCCGGGTCGACCGAGCCGCAGTTCACGCCGACTCGGATCGCGCAGTCGTTATCCGCCGCGATGCCGGCGATGTAGCGGACTTTGTCCTGCCAGGGCTTCTCGCGTTCGTGGTGATAGAGGTGTCCGGGGTTGTAGCGAATCTTGTCGACGTGCGGTGCGACGACTTCCGCCAGCCGGTAGTTCTCCTGCAGATCGACCGACAGGTTCGCGGACGTCTGACGGCGAATCTCGATCAGCGCCTCGGCGTCCTTCTTACTGTCGACGGCGATGCGGATGACGTCGGCTCCGGCTGCGGCGACCGCGTTGACCTGAGCGACCGTCGCGTCGATGTTCGTCGTGTGCGTCGCCGTCATGCTCTGCACGGCGATCGGGTTTCCGTCACCGATCGTGACGCTGCCGATCTTCACGGGACGAGTCGGGTTACGCTGAATCGTCGGAACGTCTGCATCCATGACTGCGGTCTTCTGTTCTTCGGTAGGCCGGATCAAGCTCTGCGCCGCTCCGGCAGAATTAACTTTTCAGGATGACTGCCGGAACTCGCTGCACTCGGTCCGGCCTACTCGGGATGGTAGC
>JAPOLP010000632.1 GCA_029977045.1 Planctomycetota bacterium | reverse complement strand
GGGTTGAGGTAGTACTCGTCGTGCAGGTCGTACTCTTTCCAGCCACGAGAGACAGGGTGATCGGGCACAAGCTGCTTCAGGGGCGACTCGCCGGTGTGCAGCCCGACGTTGCTGATCCAGGTCGCCCCCATGTAGCTCAGCCATGCCGGCCCCAGCCGATCGAGATTCTGCTCGAAGATCGACGACGCCCAATGGATCGTGACGAGCCCAACTCCGCTGTCGAGCAGCTTCGTCACCTGGTCTCGATGCGGGCCGTCGAGCAGAAACTCAGCTGCTGGCGTTGTGTAGACAACGATCGAGCTGACTCCAGTGAGCACCTTCTCGTCCCGCGGCCAGCCGTCCGAAACGACCGTCTCGATGTCGCCGTTGAGCTTGAGGCACTTTGCCAGCATCTCGCTCGTGTGCAGATACATGTGCGTCGCGAAGGGATGATCCGGCTGCTTGCCGATAAACAGTATTTTGGCTTTCGACTCAGCTTTTGACGACGTCGCACTCAGCAGGATGGCGATCAAAATCAGAAGGCGTTTCAGCATGGTCGGTCTCAACTTTTAGATTTACCCGAAATGGATGGCTTGCTCAGCGGACAGCGTGCTCGGAACACAACTGCGCGATGGCCGCTTCGTGGTCAATGTGCCGAACGTTGATCCCCTCGGCAATCAGCCGACCGATCTGGTCGACCATGCCGCTTGAGTCGAGGAACCGTGTGCCGCTCGCGCCCCCCATCGCGTTCTCGCTGCCCTGCAGAACGACAATGGCCGTCACAGCGAACCCATTGCGTCGCAGGTTGCCGAGTGCGATTGCCGCTTCCGTCGTCACGTCGCCAAGAATGGCGATCACCGTCGCGTCGCGAGGCATCCGGCTGGAGGTTTCTGTGACAAGCTGGGCGAGCGTCAGCCCGTCGGTCAGTTCAAGCCGAGCGAGAGCCTCGCGAATCTGCTGAAACTGTTCGAATCCACGTTGCGTTGGCACGACCACTGGCCTGAGCCGATCACTTTCGGACTGTACTCCCAGCGTCTGCTGCGCGGCGTTGCGGGTTTTGAATTCGCGAACGCACCCCTCAGCTCGAATCCGATCGGCGGCATCGCGACCGTTCGTGATCAGGCCAACCTGCTGGCCGAGTTGGCACAACGCATTTGCCAGCGAGGCGGCAGTCGTAATTGCCAGGTCCGAACGATGCGGTTCGCCCTGGGCCGGGTACATGTCGCGATGAAAGTCGAGGATCAGCGTAGCGCCGGCAACGCACGATGCATCGAAGATACGGCTGTGAAGCTCGCCCGTTCGCGCAGTCGCTTTCCAGTGAATCCGATTCAGTGAGTCACCATGCTGGTATCGCCGGACGCCGGCAACACGCGTTGGGTCCTCGAACAGACGATGCGACATCCGAATCTCACCGATCGGGCGCCGCGAGAATAGGTCGTAACCCTGTAGCGGAATCACCTTCGGATAGACGAGCACGAACTCCGGTTCTGACTCGACCCGGTAACGGCGATGCAACCCAAACAGGTCGCCACTCTCAAGCAACAGTGGACCGATCTGGTAGTAACCTCGCCGCTGAAACGTGACCTGATACAGCAGAGACTTCTTTCCACGCGGCCCGATCTGCATCAGTGCAATGCGGCGACCATCCACTTTCAGTCGCGGCGGCTTCTCGGCCAAAGCCTCACGGGGCAGGGCGTCTTCAAGCAGCAGCCACGGAACCGGCAGGGCACTGCCATTGTTGATCTCGACCACGACCGCGACACGATCGCCGATCTCCACAACGTCGCGGTTGCACTCGCGAGTGGCGGATAGTTGCTCGATCCACTGGTGCGCGAGAAAGCGGCTGAGCAGGATGACGCCCAGCAAGGCATACATGGAGTAAACCAGCAGACCAAGCTGAAACGCAATCCCGACGATCAGCAGCGCAATCGCCCCGAGCACCCATCTCATATCAGATCGGCCCCACCCTTCATCGTCGGAACGGAAACTTCGGACAGAATCTCGTCGACGACGCTGGCCGCCGTGATTCGCCGCAGTCGACTCTCCGGCCTAACGATCACACGATGCGTCAGCACCGCTGGAGCGACGCGTTTTACGTCGTCCGGCAGGACAAACTGGTTTCCACGAATCGACGCCAGCGACTGTGCCGACCGAAACAGGGCGATCGACGCACGGGGGCTTCCTCCGAGCAGAACGTCATCGTGAGATCGCGTCGCGTGCACGAGATCCAGGATGTAGTTGCGAACCTTGGGATCGACGGCGACTTCCCGGCACGCCTGCTGGCAGGCAACGATGTCCGCCGCCGTGACGACGGGTTCAAGCTCCTCGATCGGATGCTCCTTCTGCAGCCGATCGAGCATGTCAGCTTCCTGCTCGCGACCAGGATAGCCGAGACTCAAGCGAATCAGGAATCGGTCAAGCTGAGCTTCGGGCAGCGGAAACGTCCCTTCCTGATCGACCGGGTTTTGCGTAGCGATCACAAGAAACGGTCGTTCGAGCAGGTACGTCTCTCCGTCGACCGACACGCGTCGCTCGGCCATCGCCTCAAGCAACGCCGCCTGCGTTCGCGGAGTCGTCCGGTTAATTTCGTCAGCCAGCAGCACGTGCGTAAACAACGGTCCGGCACGGAACTCGAACTCAGTGGTTTTCGGATTGAAGATCGACGCGCCACTGATGTCGTTCGGCAGAAGATCCGGCGTGCACTGCACCCGCTTGAAGTCACAACCAAAGCTGATCGCTAGCGCACGGGCCAGCATGGTCTTGGCGACGCCGGGGACATCTTCCAGCAGAACGTGCCCTTCGGAGAACGCAGCCATCAGGGCAAGAATGACTTCCTGCCGCTTGCCAATGATCACCTTCTCAACGTTGGCAAGGATCTTCTTCGCGACGGCGTTGACCTTGGTCATGCTGCGGACTTCCCGGTTTGAATAGATCGCGGCAACGGATGACTCACAGGGATCAGTTCAGGACGAGATTCTGTCTGACCGAAACACCGATTGCGAGACGACGAGCACATTGCTGGCAAAGGCACTAAGACTGAAAGTTACCTGCGCAACAAAAAACGGCCAGCAGCATCAATCTGCTGCTGGCCGTTTGAACTTCAATGGAGTCGGGCGTCTTGAACCCAAGGGCCTTACTCGACCTTCTCAGTAGATTCCTCAGATGCCTCTGCTTCCACTGCTGAGGTTTCCTCGCTGACGTCAGCTGGTGCATCCTCAGTCGCTGTGGCCACAGCATCATCGGCTTCAGGAGCCTCAACTTCTTCCGGAGCAGCCGACTCTTCGCGAACCGCCAGCGACGAAACCTTCTTGGAGCTCCGAACACGATCGTTCTCACCGACGAACTCGATCAGCGCCTGCTGACCGGCATCACCCAGACGAACGGTCGCCAGACGAACGATCCGAGTGTAACCGCCATTACGGTCAGCGAATCGCGGGGCCAGTTCATCGAACAGGATGTCCACAGCCTGACGATCACGCAGTTCGGTAAACGCTCGACGGCGAGCATTGACTGCAGGAGCAATCGCCTGCGTCCACTTTTGCCACTCTTCCGAGTTCCGCCACTGCTTCCACGCATCGGAACCACGTTCAGCGTCAGTTGCGTACTGGGCTGCGTTCTCTTCGTGCTGAGCAGCACGCTTAGCGAGCGTGATCAACTTCTCGATTCGCGGGCGAAGTTCCTTGGCCTTCGGCACGGTCGTCACGATGCGACCGGCGACCGCAGGAGCATTCTCCAGGTCTTCCGACTGATCAAGCGTCCGAATAAGACTCGCTGCCATGTTCTTGAACATGGCCTTACGGTGCGATTGATTACGCCCGAGTTTTCGACCTTTAACGCGGTGTCGCATGACACAAACCTCAACCTGTCAGAGCAGCCGGAAACTCCGCTGCCATGGAAAACGTCCCTCGCCATGAACGACGAGGGACCGGTTCCACTATGTCTACAAATCTGAGTCAGTTAGCCACCGGCTGACTTCTCAGGGACTTTCATTCCAAGACGCAGGCCGATAAGGCCGAGTCGCTCCCGGACTTCGACGAGCGTTGTCTCACCAAAGTTGCGAACCTGAAGCAACTGATCTTCCGACCGGCTGACGAGATCGCGAACTGTGTTGATACCTTCCGATTCGAGGCAATTCGTTGCCCGAACAGAGAGGTTCAGTTCAGCCAGGCTCTGGCCGAGTTTCTCTTCGAGTTCCAGATCGATTGGCGAATAGCCGGTCGCTTCCATCATGCCACGAAGACCACCCTCCGGAGAGACTTCCGGGCCTGGTTCGCGGTACGAGATGAATGGATTGAGGTGC
>JAPOLP010000289.1 GCA_029977045.1 Planctomycetota bacterium | reverse complement strand
GCCCGTTGCCGAATATCGGCCGAGGCACCGTTGAAAAACCGAGCATTCCGTACGACGCCTTCCACAGTTCCTTCCCGCTCTCTGGATCGTACGCGTACACCCAGTTGGCGCCTGGCGAGATCACCTGAACACCGCGTTCGTCTTCGATCACGGTCGGCGTGCAATAGGCCTTCTGAAACTCGGCTTTAGGATCCATCTCGCCGGAACGTTTCGTCGTCCAGAGCGTCTTGCCCGTCGAGGTCTCGATCGCGGCAACGTACTGCTTGTCGATGCCGTCGTAATTGATAATCAGCCGGTCGCGCCACAAAGCGGGCGATGCACCCGGACCGTTCTGGTGGTCGACATGATGCTCATTGTTTCGCCACAGGACGTTTCCTGACTCGGCATCAACTGCCGCCGTCCCGTACGTCCCGAAGTGAAAGTAGACCCGCTGGCCGTCGATGATCGGCGTTGGCGACGCGTAACTGTTGAGCGAGTGCTTCGGTTCTGGCTCTTCGATCAGGAACAGATCAACGGTCTGCAGGACCTTTCCCGACTGGCGGCTCACACAGACGGCCTGCAGGGTCAGGGCTCCTGCAATCTTGAGCCCATTCGAGTTGGCCAGCTTCGCGAGCCGTTCTTTCTGCTGCTCTTCGGTCAGCGTCTGAGTGATCGCGGTCGTCAGCCAGATCTGGTCGCCAGATATCACCGGCGACGAATGCCCCTCGCCCGGAATGGCCGTCTTCCAGCGAACATTCTTCTGCTCGCTCCATTCGAGCGGCAGTCCGGTCGCGTCAGCGTGCCCGTTCGTCGCCGGGCCACGGAACTGAGGCCACTCGTTGGCGGCTTCCGCAGTTCGCGTCGCTTCAGGAACCAGAAAGCCGAGCGAGATCGACAATACAAGAACCGATCGGAGGCAGTGGACTCGCACGAGAAGCTCCTTCGTGAAACTCAGTGCCTTTTTAGCGGACGGGTGTCGGGCGCAGGCCAGGCGACCAGCAAAGCCGGGACGACCTGGAAAACTGAGGGGCGGAGTCTATCTGATGGACCGCAGCGAACAATCCAGCCCGCGACTCGCCCGGCGAGAACTCGCCTGCCGCAAACAAAAAACGCCCGGCGAAAACCGGGCGTCAGATCGAGCGATTCGCTCACATTCTCAGCTCGCAGCTCCGGGCTTCTGCGGCGGTTTGAACTTGATGTTCTTGATGTACTTGACGACCCGCTGAGTCCGGGGGTCAACACGTCCCGTACAGGCTCCAACCGCACTGATGACGTGCCGAAAATGGAGGTTGTAGTCAGCGTCGATCTCGACAGCCATGTCCTCAGCCAGAGGGTTATCCGGCGAACCAATCAGCCGCAGAATCTCGATGTTCAATCGCTTAAAGGCGTCCGCATCGTTTCCGAGCGGTCGGCTGCCAAGAAACACTCCCGACAGTGTGCCGTCCGCGTTGGCCTGCAGCTTGACCTTGGTATCAAGCGGCGGCGGCTCACTGTCGTTTGGGTTACTTTTCCCCTGCGCTGGCATATTGATGTTGAAGTCGCCTTCCGGCTCGATCAGCTTCAGCGTCAGCATGAAGAAGATCAGCAGCTGGAACACGACGTCGATCATTGCCGACATGTTCGTTTCCAGCTTTTCCTGAGGCTTTCGATTTCGAGCCATGGCTTGGCACTCGATTCCAGACAGATTGACTTCACTACGTGAGGAGCCGCTTCAACAGCGGTCCCTCTCGAAATGCCTTTGACTAAGTACCGTCACTCGACATGGCGGACATCGCGAACTTTTCAAACTTGGCATCCTGAGCCAGCTTGATCAGTTCCTGCACAACTCCGGTGGGCACCTCGGCATCTGCCCTGATTTTGACAGTCACGTCAGCCGGGTTAATCTCTCGGTTGTTATACAGACGAGCTTCCTGTTCGAGAGCCTTGCTGGCGCTCAGTGGCGGCATCATGTCCTCGCCACCAAAATTGAACAGGAACGGATCGGCGTTCGTACGTTCGCCCTGCATGTCGCGCAGGAAGCCGATGTTGAGCGTGATCTCGTGCTCGATTTTGACTTCCGGCGGCTTGGCCAGAGCATCACGTGGCAGCTTCACGCGTTCGTCCGCCTGAGTCTGCTCGAAGTTGTTGATCACCATGAAGAATGCGATCAACTGAAACACGATGTCGATCATCGGCGTCATGTCGACTTCGATCGAGCCGATACCGGAAGATCGTTTCTTCGGCATTGATCTGTTCCGCAGTAATTGAAAGTTGACTCAAACGGAGCCCGCGATGCTGTTACCGCATCGCAGGCTGATTCCAGAAACTGGTTACTGCTGCGGAGCAGCGGGTGCACCAGCCGGAGCGGCGCCACCGGCAGGCTTCTGCGGCGTTGTCTGACGGCCAGCCTGAGCGAAGCGACTCATCAGTCCTTCGCTGACCATGCTCACTTCCATGATGAAGCGGGCGATTCGGTTTCGCAGGACGGCGTAGGCAACCATCGCGGGAATGGCAACAACCAGACCCTCGAGCGTCGTAAACAGAGCGCTCGAAATACCACCAGCCAGCTCAGACGGCTTCGGAGTCGTCGGCGAAGTCGCGATCACGCGGAACGACATGATCATACCGTAGACAGTACCCATCAGGCCGAGCATCGGGGCGATCGCGCTGATCAGGGCGAGATAGCTGAGACGATGTTCGAGAGCCATGTTTTCGTCGTCACCGACTTCCTGCATTCCTTCGACAGCCCGTTCATAACCGAGATTCACCTTGGCGAGCCCAGCGGCGAGAACGCGAGCAACCAGCGAATCATCCGCCCGAGCCTGCTCGTAAGCACCCTGGAAATCCCGAGCATTCAGCCGCTGCTCGAACTGCTCGATAAAGGATTGCGGCACGAAGTTGTCACGTCGAACCTGCAGGATATTCATCATCACGAGGGCGACCATCATGAAGCTGAGCAGGAGGATCATACCACCGAAGATACCCGAAGCCTCGATCATCCAGGACAGGAAGCTCTGGCTGGCATCGATGGCCGGTCCTTCGTCACCAGCATCTTCTCCACCTCCGTCGTCAGCAGCCCCTTCGTCTGCAGCTTCCGGCTCGGCCATTTCTTCTGTCGCGGCCTCTCCGCCGTCGTCCTGCCAGGCAGACACCTGTGCTGGAGCGAACACGAAGGCGGCAACGCAGAACAACGCTCCCAGCACAATGGAGCGGAACGTAGACAGGCGGCTTTCAAAACCGAGCTGCGGCATGATCAAGTCTCCTCGGGGCAGTAACGCCAGATGTTTCAGTGAGTTCGGTGTGATTCGATCGATATTTCAGCAACGGCGAACGCGGCCCAGAGCCAGACGTCCGCGGAACATTCTATTGGCAGGATTCTACTGGCCCAGTTTCTGAGCCCATTCCGTGTTGGGATAGTTGTCGCGAAGTTCCTGGCTGGCTGCCAGTCCACGCTCGGGTTGCCCGGCAGCAGACCACAGCGAAGACAAGTGAAACAGCGCTTCAGCGTTCAAGGCCGCTTCCTTTTCAAACAGTACCGGAACGTGCAGATAAGCAAGAATGGCTTCCTTGGTCTTGCCGAGTAAACGCAGACTGTCGCCTTTTCTTACAAATGCTTCGGCCTGAACACCGCTGTCTTCCGGATCGGCAGCCTGAATCGCCTCATTGATCGTGTCGAGAGCCTGCTGGGCATTGCCCTGCTTCAGAGTGACCGTCGCCTTGCCCAGCAGAGCTTCGTTTCGCCGGGAGATTTCCGCAGGGGACTTTGCAGACTGGCCGAGCACACCCTCGAACGACGCGAGGGCCGCTGCCAGGTCTCCCTTCTTCAGGGCGAGTTTCGCCGTGGCGTTCTGAGCGGCCATCTTGTAGTCCGACCACGGAGCCTGGCTGAGCTGCTGGAAGGCCGAAGCCGCTCCATCAAACTCCTGACGTGCCAGCTGGACACGCCAGAGAAGATAGACAGCGTCAAAGTACCGGGCATTGCTGCCGTTCGCTTTTGAAAACGCGTCGAGCTTCGTGGCGGCGTCCTCAAGCTGGGCGATGTCTGACTGCCCCAGACCATTCTGCGCGATGATGCTGGCCGTCAGGTAATCAATCTCAGCCTTGATGTCGCCTTTGGCCTTCGAATCCGCAGCACTCTTCTTCAGCTCTTCGAGTGCGCTCTCGGAGTTGCCGTTCTTTGCCGCGATTCGAGCCCCCTGCAGTGAGAGCGGTTCATCATCCCAGCGGATGTCGGCGATATCGTTAGCCGGCACAGTAACTTCGGCACCGGTGGGCGGCTTGATTTTGACTCCGTCCTTCGTCACCCCAGTAATGTTACCTTTGACGGCCTTGTCAGATCGGCGCGACACTTCATCGAACGCGTCCGCCGTAACAACGCAGGCCAGCACGCTGATCATCACACAGAGAGTGGTGAATAGCTTCATTGTGGTTACTCGTAATTGGAGTTCCGACTCGATCGGATTCAGTTTTCTGATTGAGACTTCGCTGAACGGCAAATACTCGGTCCCTGCCGAGTGAATGGTTACTCTTCCCCTGCCTGCTTCTTGCGTTCCAGCTCAGCTTTGGCCTTTGCTGCTCTTCGCCGTCGCAACTTTTCTTTCTCTTCCGGCGTCAGCGGACGCTTGGGTTTCTCGCCATCGGACACTGGCTGAACTCCAGCCTGCCCCGGTGCCGATGGCGCTGCCGCCGCTGGCTTCTTCTTCCGTTGCGGAGCCGCCGGCGGAGGTGCAATCACTGGAGGATCAATCTGTGTCGCAGCCAGCGCTGGCGACCGACGCCGCCCCTTTGAGCCCTTCAACACCATAACCGCTCCGCCACCCAGGCCCAGCAATGCAACAATCCCGAACATCGCATATGTCAGGCCGGAACCTGCATCGTCAGCAGGCTTTGACGCGTTTGACTTCTTCGACTTCTTCTTCGTGCTCTTTCTCGTACCAGAGTCCGCAGCCACCGACTCAGCTGGTTGCGGTGCAAACGACGTTGGCCGCTCAAGAGCAACTGGAGTCAACGCCCCCTCACTGCGCTGAATGTCCTGAAACAACAGGTCAAACTTCGCCCACCACTCGTCATCAAAGTCCTGGGTAATCGCGACGAAGGTGTTAATTGCCGACTTCGCTCGCTCGAACTGCGACTTGCGTTCCGGGCCAGTCAGTGCCTTGCCGTATTCGTGTCGGCAGGTGGCAAAATTCAACTGCGACTCATACAGCCGGTCCCCCCAGCGGGCTTTCGCGTCCGGCCCACCGGAATCGATCGAACGCTGCAGCCGCAGTGCGGTGTTCGCCCAACCCCAAACCTTACTGGCTTCATCGCCGGAAATTGCAAGCAGCAGCTTCTTGTAGCTGTCGCCCTGGCCGCTGCTGCCCCAGTCCTGGTACACGTAACCGGCTTCAAGCTGAGCGTCGATCGTATTCGAGTTCTTCGCCAGGATTTCTTTGACGAGTCCCTCCGCCTGTTCGAAGTTGCCCTGATTGCGGCGGCAGTTGACCAGACGCAGGCGGACGGAATCCAGCCGGGCGGGGTCAATGAATTTCGGGTCGGCAGATGACCGGTCGAGAATCGCCTGGTAAGCCGAGGCTGCTCGATCGAAGTACTTCCCGGCAGCCGCCGGATCGTCCGAGCTGCCCTGAGCGAGGCCATAGTTCGTTTCGCCAATCCAGGTCAGCGAGTTGACCGTCTGGTCCTTGCGTTTGAAGAGGTCATCGAGAAACGTCTCGAAGGACAATCGTACCTGGTTAAACTGCTCGATCCTGCCGGCGCCCTTCAACTGAGCCAGTTCCTGCTTCAGCTCGTCACCGAGCTGGCGGTAAATCTCAGTCAGAGCCGCTCCACCGCCACCGCCGATTTTTTCCAGGCGATTCATCGTCGCACGAGCGTCGTCGAGATGTTCGTTCCCCAGTCCGACGTAGCACCGCAGCAGCAACTGATAAGCCAGCGACGCGAAGGAAATGCTCTTCACGCTGGCTGCATCGGAAGGTCGTTTTGATTCATCTTCGACCTGAATCGCGTTGAGGACGGCATGCGGATCCTTGATCAGCAGGTCAACGCCGCCCTGGTACTTCTGCTGCGAGACCAGAATCTGGACCAGCGAAACCTTCGCTGCAATCAGTTCGTCGCTGGCAGGAGTGGCCGCTGGTGTCGCCTTCTCACCAAGATTGATTCCGTTCTGCAGGTGCTTCTCGGCAGAAGCCATCCATCCGTCGAGTGTGTTCTGGTCAGCACGCTCGCCCTGTTCCTTGTTTGCCGACAGAACGTAAGCACTCCAGTACGACTGTCCGGCCAGCGTTTGCGCCTCGGTATAGCGTGCGGCATTCTCCGGAATCTCGCTGAACCACTTAGCGGCCTGCTCATAATCGTCGAGCATCCGGTAGACGCGGCCCAACTGGTCGCGAGCGTCCATCGCCCGATCACTGTCCGGCCACTTTTCGATGAGGAACTCAGCGACTTCCCGCATCTGAGCGACATCGATCTGCTGATCGGCCTTGCGTTTCAGACGTCCGTTTTCGTTAAACGCCTGAACGTAGGCAGCCATCGCCATATAGGCGGAATCCTGTGCCTGCACCGGATTCTCGTCGCCATAGTTGCGAGCGACGAACCCTGTCAGGATCGCGGCCTCGTAGCTCTTACGCCCCAGGTAGTACATGTAGCCGAGGTAGTAGCGAGCGAGATTCACTTCGCTGACTGCCGTCTGGTCGTCAGCAAGCCGCAGCGCGATCTTCAACAGCCGAGCGGCCTCGTCGATGTGGATGTCGAGGTCCTGCTGGGCCTTCTGCTTATCCTCACCAGACTTCGCGGCGGCAATGGCATCCTGCAGCGGCTTCGTCTTCTTGGTAACCAGGTCCTGTGCGAGACTGAATGCGGTTCCGAAGTCTTCCGGATCCGCCAGTGAGTCACCGCCCCGGAGTTTCAACAGAAGGTCACGCTCCTTGAACGTCGCCAGGT
>JAPOLP010000129.1 GCA_029977045.1 Planctomycetota bacterium | reverse complement strand
GCTGAACCAATGGCTGTGCCCTGGTGCATCGACGGGAGAAACGCGTTGCCGTAGTTCTGCACGCCGCCGTGTCCGCGTGGCGGCGAGATCGTGATGAAGGCGGGCAGGCTTTCGTTCTCGCGTCCGAGTCCGTAGCTGACCCACGCTCCAAAGCTGGGCCGGACCAGGTTCGCTTTGCCGGTGTGCAGATTCAGCAATGCCTCGCCGTGAGCCTGACCTTCGGTGTGCATCGAGTTGACGACGCACAGCTTGTCGGCGTGCCGCGCCAGGTGCGGAAACAGTTCGCTGATCCAGACGCCGCCTTCGCCATGCTGTGTGAACTGAAACGGCGAGCCCATCAGCTTGCCGAGTTCGCCTGCATCGCGTCCGACCGACTTGCCATCGAGCGGCTTGCCATCTTCCGTGTTCAGACGCGGTTTCGGATCCAGCAGGTCGACGTGCGACGGTCCTCCCCACATAAACAGGAACAGAATCCGCTTCGCTCGCGGCGCGAAATGCGGAGCCATTGCCGCAGGCGTCTGGCCCGCCGATGACTCGTTGCCCAGCGTCTGCCCGGCCATTGCCGCCAGAGCGACCTGGCCGAAGCCGCAGGCACTGGTCTGCAGCATGTCGCGGCGATTGATCGCACGGGTGAAGTCACAACAGGATTCTGATCGGCGTCGCACGGTCTTACTCCACGATCTGAAAACGGCTGGACGCGAACAGGGCGTGAGCAGCGATCGCCCAGGCTTTCTCGCTGGCGTCCGCGTTGTCACTGATGCCGGGTTGCTCTTTGACGGAGGCGACGAATGCGACGATGTCCTGTCGCTCGTCGGCGGAAGGCGGGCTGCCGACGATCAGCTCGTACATCCGGTCGCCCCTCGCTTCGTCGCTCGACGGCACTTCCTTCAACAGACGTTTCGCCGTCGCTTCGGCAGCCGCCATAACGGATTCGTCGTTCAGCACAAACAGCCCCTGAGTCGCGACCATCGTCTCGGAACGCCGACCAGTTGTTGTCTGCGGGTCGGCGAAGTCAAACACGTCGAACAGTTCCGGCAGATCGTTGCGGATCACCGGCAGGTAGACGCTGCGATTCGGAAAATCGGTGCGACGCCGATTTGTATTCGCGCCGACGGCGGTCGCCTGATCGCCGAGGTACCAGACGGACGAGTCCATCGGTGTCAGGTCGAGCGTTCCGGCTGCCTGCAGCATCGCATCGCGGAGCGTTTCCGGATCGAGCCGTCGCCGGTTCGCTCGCCACAGCAGACGGTTTTCCGGATCGACTGCGAAAGCGGCCTCGTCGTGCCGGCTGCTCATGGCGAACGTCCGGCTGAGCACGATCTGCCGGACCAGCGACTTGATCGACCAGTTGGCAGCAATCAGCTCACTGGCCAGGTGGTCGAGCAGTTCCGGATGGCTCGGTGTTTCGCCGGTTCGTCCGAAGTTGTCGACGGTGCGAACGATGCCCTGCCCGAACAGGTGATGCCAGACGCGGTTGGCGAGAACCCTCGCGGCCAGATGTCCCGCTCCGGTTTCGGTGTCCGTCAGCCAGCGAGCGAACTCCAGCCGGCCACTCACTTCGGCGGAGATGCCGGAATGAGCGTCGCTGATGACTCGCAGAAAGCCGCGCTGAACCTCGTCGCCTTTATCGTTGAACTGGCCAGCCAGACGAATCTGTTCGTTGTGCGGCTTGTCGACGTCGCGCGGAATCATCGCTCGCGGCGGAATCGGCGGAGCCTCGGCAGCTTTGGCGTCCTGGTCGACGAGCTGCTTCTGAGCCGCCAGCCGAGCCTCTTTTTCAGCACTCGCGTCGCGGGCTGGTTCGGCGACGCTTTCCGGCTTCTCTTTGACCTGCTTCTGCAGTGCGTCCTCGTCGTCTTTTTCGAGCAGCTCCAGAGCGGCCTTGCTTTGCTTCGCCCTCTCCTTCAGCTTCGAACTTTCTCGCCAGTACTTTTCGTACGCGTCGTCGCGTTCTCCGTCTTCTTCGCCGATGCCGACCAGCCGCTCCATCAGTCGCTGCTGGCCGAGCATGTAGCGCTGCTCCATGACTTCGGTCGACGTGAAGATGCCCGCGAGAGCGTAGTAGTCAGCGGTCGGAATCGGGTCGAACTTGTGATCGTGGCAGCGGGCACAGCCGAGCGTCTGGCCGAGCACTGTCCGACCGATCGTGTCAAGTTGTTCGTCGGCGATGTCCATTCGCCGTTCGTCCGGGTTGTTGCCCAGCAGCACCTTCGGGCCGACGAGCAGGAACCCTGCCGAGAGCCGCTGCCGGTCACGCTGCTCGATCGAGTCATGCGGCAACAGGTCGCCGGCGATCTGTTCGACCAGCAACCGGTCGTAAGGCATGTCCTCGTTGAAGCACTCGATGACCCGATTGCGGTACCGCCATGCCTCGCGAAACAGGAAGTTCTCGTCGAGCCCGTTCGAGTCCGCGTAGCGAGCCAGGTCCAGCCAGTGCCGTCCCCAGCGTTCACCGAAGTGCGGCGATCTGAGCAGCTCGTCGACGAGCCGCTCAACCGCGTCCGATCGTTCGTCCGCAAGAAACTCCGCCATCTGTTCCGGAGTCGGCGGCAGGCCGATGAGCTGAATGAACAGCCGCCTGGCCAGCGTGCGACGATCCGCATCCGGCGCCGGCGACAGCTTCGCGGTCTCCAGCCGAGCCAGCACGAAGTTGTCGATAGCCGCTCGCGGCCACTGCGCATCGCCAACCTGCGGAGCGGCAGGATGATTCAGCGGTCGAAACGCCCAGTGCTCGCGACCGGCAACCGGGTCGGATGGGTCTTCAACCTTGTCGGCAGACTGCACGACCATTGCGAACGAGCTGCAAAGAGCAGCCAGCACGCAGAGCAGGGCAAGTTTTTCAGCGGCAGTTCTCATCGCCTCATGGTACCCAGAGCGCGTCTTCGAGGCAGCTCAGGCTGGAGAATCGCGGCAGAGTCGATTGATCTGCGGCAGCAGAGTTCCGAATCTGCCGGAAATGATTCCGTTTGAGGGACGTGTGCGAGAACACTTCCTGACACGGTTTGTAGCGGCAGGGCGCAAGCCCAATGTCCCCCGAGATGTCATCAGCCGCCGAGCGCTAGCTCGCGGTTCTCCGGACTTTCCAGAACCGGACGCTAGCGCGTGCCGGCTGATCAGGCACAACTCGGGGACCATTGGGCGCAAGCCCTCGGTCATGCGGGACCGGACGGCTTGCGCCGTTCCGCTAAAAGGGAAGTTGTTTTCGACACGGTCCTTCGCCGCCGCATCTCGAACGAGAATTCCGCCATGACAACGATTCGTCTTCTGGCTCTGCTGACGGCTTTCGGCTCTCTCACTGCTCTGGCCGCTGCCGACGATGGCTGGCCGCAGTTTCGAGGGCCGGGTGGGCAGGGCGATGCGAGCCACGCAACGCCGCCGTTGAAGTGGGATCTGGAGCAGCAGCTTTCGTGGTCCGTGGATGTGCCGGGCAAGGGGTACTCGTCGCCGATCGTGCAGGGAAACCGCGTCTGGGTGACGACAGCCGTCGAGTTTGAACCGACCGAGGCACAGAAGCAGAAGACGCTGGAGACGTCGCGGCTGGAACCGAAGGACTTTGTCCGGCGGCAGGTTGCTGGTCGGCTTTCGCTGCGAGTGCTCTGCTTTGAGTACTCGACCGGCAAGCGGATCTACGAATCCGAGGTCGCGGAGGTCGAGTCGCCGGAAGCGATTCATGTGGGGAACTCGTACGCGTCGCCGACGCCGGTCGTTGCTGGCGATCGGCTTTATGCGCACTTCGGAGTGAACGGGACGGCGTGCCTGGACGCGGCGACGGGCGACGTCCTGTGGAAACGCTCGATCCCCGTCTTCTACAGCGTCGGCCCTGGCAGCTCGCCGGTCGTTTACGAGAACCTGGTCATTCTGGTCTGCGACGGCATCGATCAGCAGTTCGTCGTGGCGCTCGATCGCGAAACGGGAAAGACCGTCTGGAAGACGCACCGGCCTCCGAAGCGAGCGGACGACGGGCAACTGCAGAAGGCGTACTAGACGCCGCTGGTCATCAATCACGATGGCCGCGACCAGCTTGTTGTGCCGAGTGCTCAGTGGGTGGTTTCGTACGAGCCGCTGACCGGCGAGGAACTCTGGCGAGTCGATCACGGCGACGGGTTCTCGACGATTCCCCGCCCGGTCTACGGTAACGGTCTCGTCTATATCTGCTCGGGGTATGCACAATCGAAGCTGCTGGCGATCCGCGTCGACGGGAGGGGTGACGTCACGAAGTCGCACGTTGTCTGGACGGCGGATCGGCAGATCTCGAAGAACCCGTCACCGCTGCTGGCGGGCGAACTGCTGTTCGTGATCAGCGACAACGGCATCTGCACCTGCTTTGACGCGCTGATCGGCAAGACGCACTGGCAGCAGCGCATCGGCGGCAACTTCTCGGCGTCCCCGGTCCTGGCCAACGGCCACGTCTTCCTGCTGAGCCACGAAGGCACAATCACCGCCGTGCCGGTCTCAGCGGAACGCGAAGACCTGATCACGTCCCACGCCCCCGACGAACTAAAGGCCTCGCCGGCGATTCTGGGTTCGTCGGTGATCCTGCGCAGCGGCCCGAAGCTGTACCGGATCAATTAAGGAGCGTGTCGGAAGCGAGTTCCCGTTTCAATACCAGCACGAAGCGCAAGCGAGTGAAGCTTGTGCGACGTGCTCGGAGTTCACTCGCTTGCGCTTCGTGCTGGTATTGGGAACCCGTCTGCGATGCAGGGGCGGTCAGGCGAGGCGTTCCAGCAGGAACTGCACTTCGGCGGCGTCGGCGTAGTCAAGACGCGGGTCCGCGGCGAGGGCGGGGTCACGCGAGCCGTTGAGTATCGCTGTGAGCGACGGAAGCAGTGCCTGCAGAGACGGATGATTCGGCAGATCGGGGTCTTTCTCGAACAAGGCGATCTCGGCGACTGCGGCGGCGGTGTCGCCGCTGGCGAGGGCCTGCTGAACGAGGAGGGCGAGCCGACCGCCGGGGTTGTGGTTCTCGCCGCCATCGCAGCGGTAGGCCAGGTAGGCCTGAACGGGGCGGATGCCGTCGCCTGCGGCTTGCCGTTGAACGACCAGAGAACCATCACCAGCGGGTGAAAGTGGAAGCCGTTGTGGAAGACGGACAGCGGGGGGAGCTGCTGGCGGAGGTCGGGCGGCAGGCGGCGGAGCGAGAGTTCTACGCTCGCAAACAGTGAACGCTCCCGGTCGTCGCCAAAACGCTCGTGCAGACTCTGCATCAGCTCCCGCAGAGCCGAAGTCGTCGCCGTCACCCCACGCTCGGACACTTCCCGAGCCAGCAGCACCAGGCTCCGCGCGTGGCAGTTGACTGACTCGACCAGCGCCTGGATTTCCGCTTCCGATTCCCCCGCATCACCCGCGCACGGCGTGCGCGACGACTCGCCCAGCACGTTTCCCACCAGCTCGACCGCCGCCGACTCGCTCAGCCGCCCGATCCGAATGTGGTGCGCGTCGAACGGCTCCGGCAGCGGTGTTCGCGTTGTGAACAGGATTCGTGTTTTGCCCAGCGAGTTCAGCTCGGCGAGGAGGGCGAACAGTGGAGTGAGGACGTCTTCGGTGGTTGCGCTGAGGGTGGCGGAAGTATCGGTGTCCGAGGTTGTGCCGGAGCGGCGCGGAGCTTGATCCGGCCTGCTCTCTGCAGAGCCATCGACTGGGGGCTCGCTGCGCTCGACCCCAGCCACCCCTGGTGCGGCCACCCCTGATCCTGCCAGCCCGGTGGATTCGTGGGGCGCGGCGACGATCGATTCCAGGTTGTCGATCACCAGCAGCGTGTCGCGTTCGAGCAGCGTTTCGGAAATCAGGCGGCGACCCACGTCGTCGTTGTTCGCCGAGCGGCCCACGTAATCCGTCACCAGTTGCCGGCCCAGCCGCGCGATCACCGAATGCAGCAACGCTTCCTGCTCGACCGAAACGAACGCGGCCTGATCAAAGCGGTGCGTCTCGACCAGCCACCGCGCCAGCTCGACAGCCAGCGTCGTCTTGCCCTCGCCGCCTTCACCCAGAAAGACCGCGTACCGGGCATCGCCCGCCGCCGCGCTGCCAGCGTCATCCGGAGCCAGCCGCTGGCCGCACAACAGCCGCTCGGCCAGCAACAATTCCCGGCTGCGGCCCACGAACGAGTGATCCGGCGGCGACGGCAGTTCCCCCAGCGCGATCTGGCGGGCTCGCGCGGCCACGGCCCGCAACGTGGCATCGCCCGTCCGCTGAAACAGGACCGGGTCCGGACGCTCCTGAAACAGCACGGGGACGAACCAGTCCTGCAACGTCAGCTCGCCGCCGAACGTCCGGCCGCGGTGCTGGTCGCGAAACAACGCGCGCTGGCCTTCCAGCATCGCCTGCCCGATCCGCCGACCACGGATCAGCTCGCGATAAAAGATCGTCACAAACCGCCGCGCCGTTTCGACCAGCACCGAGTGGCTCATCGCGACCACGCTGGTCACGCCGCACGCCAGCAGCCGTCCGGCCACGGACGCCGTCGGATCGTCTTCCGCCTGAGCCGACTGGCAGGCTTCCAGCACAAACAGCGGCAGCTCCGAATCACGCAGCACCGCCGCCAGCTTCTCCGCCGGGACAATCGCGGTGCGCCGACCACGCATCTGGCCGGTCTGGTCATCTTTGACAGGGCCGGTCTGGCGAGCGTCGCGCGGGTCTTCGAAACACAGTGCGCCCCAGCCGTGCCGCCGGTCGTAAACTCCGTGCCCGTCGAAATGCACCACGTGATACGGCTTCCCGTCCTCGTGAGCCCGCAACAGCTCGGCTTCCAGAGCCGGCAGAGTGGGCGGATCGAGCAGCGTCAGCCGGGCCAGATCCCCCAGTTGAGCCAGCGCGTCCACGACCGGCCGGGCGCGAGACGCGATGATCGAGATACGTCGCCTTGTCATCATCCGGGCGCGGACTGACCAGCAGCACGCGGACCGGCGGCTCGCCCGGCTTCGGCTCGGCCACTTCGGCGTCCGGCAGGCGGCGTCGCACGCGCACGCCTTTGACTCCCTGAAACAGATACCCGGTCCGGTCGTGAATCAGTTCCCACGGCAGCGCCAGCAGCAGCGTCGCCGCCTGTTGAGCCTCGGACACGGCGTGTTCGGAGTCGTCGCCGTCATCGTCTGTTTTGCCAGGCGCGAACGCGGGCGCGTCGACGAGCACGGTGAAGCGGCGAAGCGATGGCGCGTCCGGACGACGCCACGCATTCAGGATCGTCGTCGCGTCGGGCACGGCCAGAGCGGCGTCGTACAGCCGTCGGCCCCAGACGGGAAGCTGCTCCTCGATCCGCTTCGCCCGGTCGCGGAACACGTCGCTCGTCCAGCGGAAATAGCTTTCCAGATACCAGCGCAGGTCGCCGGCTTCGATCGGTCCCAGCGGGGCAGTGAATCCAAACGTGTCGCCGACCGCGGAATCGCCGCTTGCCGGATGAAACACCAGCCGGGCCGTCGCCTGAGCCCGCGACGTGCCGCCCGCCGTGTCGAGCGATGGCGAGGTCAGTTCGAGCACAAGGTCCGCCAGCGGAAGTTCGAGTTGCTCGTCACCGTTTTCGCCGGGCGGCACGAGCAAATCCTGATGCAGCACGCTGATCAGCTCCGCGACGCCTTCTGCCACCGTGCCGTGGCGCGGGCTGATCTGCACCGTCTTCAGATTCTCGCCCAGCCAGGGGCCGACGATGTTGGGTTCGATCCCGTCGAGCAGGACTGGAATGATGCGGAAGCCGGGTTTCTCATCGCGGACCCGGTTGGCGATCGCAACTTCTTTCTCGACCCATTCCGACGTCATCGCCGCTTCGCTGAGCACGACGATGAAGTGCGACGCGGCTTCGATGGCGGCTTCGATTTTCGGGTCAACGGGATCGCCGGGCCGCAATCTGCGCGAGTCGATCCAGCCGTAAACCCGCAGACGGTCCAAGTCGCGGTGCAACGCCTCAATAATCTCGTCGTCGCGCGTCGAGTGACTGATAAAGACTTGTGGCATGATCCGGCCCCGACAGAAAACGACAGTCTTTCACGAGAGCGCCCGTGCTCTACCAGGCGACTCGTCGGCAGGTCGAATCAGTCGCTGACGGCCACTTCTTCCTGCTGAGCCATAAAGGAACGATCACGGTCGTTCCCGGAATCGTCCAGGATCAGGCAGATTGCAGCGCAAAGACGCGAAGGCTCAAAGGAGTGCAAAGTCTTCGCGGATCTTTGCTGCTTCGCGTCTTTGCGCTGCAACGTCACGCTGGTTGTCTTCGAATTCCCGGGGAGTTGTCTTTGGCGAATCTCTATTCCGGGCGTCCATTCTCAGCGGGCTTGCGGCCTTCGATCAGCGACTTGGCCTGACGGACGTAGCGCCGACCGAGCAGTTCGTATCCGGCCTTCGTGTAGTGCAGGTCGTTGCGGGTCTTGCCGTTGTTGTCCTTGTCGTTCAGGTCGTCGCAGTCGACCCAGGCACCTCGCGCGTCTTTGTCGGCCAGCGAGACCTGGGCTTTACGAACGGCTTCCCACTCGGCGTCTGTTCCGAAATCGCTGAGCCGTCCGATGACAAAGTTCATCTCCGGCTGCTTCAGGTCGCGGCGGAGGTTAGCGATCAGCGTTGCCAGAGCTTCCTCGTAAGCGGCGCTCAGTTTCTCTCGAGCATCTCGCTCGCCCTGCATCCAGCAGAACGTGACTGACGCTGGCTGAGGATGCTTCTCAATGATTGCCTGGAACTGCTTGAGAATTGGCTCGTAGTAGACCGTCCCGTCGGACGTCGATTTGAGGCCGTGCTTCTTCGCGATCTCGTTCCACTGGTCGATCCACAATCGGATCGGTCGGCCACCCTGAGCGACTTTGATGTACGGCACCTCGGCGTCGGGAAGCAGCTTCGCGGCTTCCTGCTCGAACCCAGCCTTCGGGTTCATCCCGGCCATATTCGACTGCCCGGACAGAATGAAAACGTGAACGGGCTTGTCAGCGGCACTGGAAGCTGTGGCTAGCAGGGTGAACGCTGAGATCGTGGCGATCGCTCGTCGAAACATGGCTGAAACTCCGGAGATGAAATTACAGGACGTTGCACAGCCGCCTGGCTGGTCTCTTCGCCCTCCCTGTGGGAAGGTCGCGGTCTCTGCTGCGGGGATGCCTGTTCTTTTCGTGGTGTGTCAGGCAACGCTGTCGAGCGAACCAGAAGACGCTCTCTCTCCTTTATGCCACAAGGGCGCGCGGAACGCTACTTAGCAATGCTGAGCCTTTCCGGGGCTGAGAGTCTGATCATCCCGCACGCGCGAGAGTGAAGACGGATCATGTGCAATCAGCACACAGGTCCCCGCCCTCGACGGAATGCTTCCGCCAGGCAATACTCGCCGGCTTGATTCGCCCCGAAAGTCCCCGCCCGTGACGGATTCTCAATGAGCAGCCAGCTTGGCCATCTGCGATCGCAACTCACTCGCCTGCAGCGGACTCGTCAGTCGATCCGGCTGGCGACGGCGGCCAGTCTGTTGCTCAAGTCGCTGGTGGCGATTCTGGTGGTTGCATTTCTGGCCGACTGGTCGTTGCGAATGACCGTGCTGCAGCGGGTTGTGCTGCTTGGTCTGGTCGCGGTCGCCGTCGTCTGGGTGTTCCGCCGACTCGCGCTGCCGTGGCTGCGGCAGTCGGATGATCTGGTTGAACTCGCGCTGATGGTCGAGCGGCAGCAGGGCATCGACAGCGACCTCGTGTCGGCTCTGCAGTTTGAGAGTCCCGAAGCCGCGGCCTGGGGATCGCCGCAGCTTGAAAAAGCGGTCGTGATCAACGTTGCCGAGCGTTCGTCGAAGATCGACGTGATGGAAGGCCTGCCGATCGATGACCTGAAACGCCGCGTGATCGTCTGCGGAGTCGTGCTGGCAATCGCCGCCGGAGCGGTCCTGTTTGCACCGGGACACGTCTTCGCGTTCTTTCAGCGGCTGCTGCTCAGCGACGTTTCGTATCCGACGCGGACACGGCTCGACGAGATTCGCGTCAACGATTCGGCAGCCAGCCGGCAGGTCAGTAGTCCATCCGGGCATCCGGTGCGGTTTGCGGTGAAGGCGTCCGGCGAATTGCCGGGAACCGGGCGAGGCCGAATTCGGGTCGTCAGTCTCGACGGCGGCGTCTCGACCGAAGTCGCGTTGGCGAACACCGAAAGCGAACCGGGCCTCTTCGCGGGCGAGCTGCCTCGACTGACAGACTCCGTGACGTTTCAGGTTTTCCTGGGCGACGCCCGCTCGCGCGAGATTCGCGTCGACGCGGTCCCACTTCCAGTTGTTGAACTCGCCGTCGACATTTCGCCGCCGAAATACGCGGCTGCAGTCCTCGCTCAGGAAGAGTCCCGCGAGGCGTCCGGAATCTCTCGACGGCAGCTTGCCGTGCTGAGCGGTTCGCGCGTCGATCT
>JAPOLP010001133.1 GCA_029977045.1 Planctomycetota bacterium | reverse complement strand
GTCCTGGGAACAAGCAGCGACACGAAGAACGGGTTTGCTCAGGAAGGCATCGGCCACATTTTCGCCGCCGTCCGTCTGGACCAGTTTGGTGATCCGTCACTCATTAAGCGTGGCCTCGATTCGATGATCCGAACACTGAATGAGTCTCCGCCTGCTCCGGGGTTTGAGCTGGTCCAGAGTCCCGGTCAGAAAGAACACGCAGCGCTGCTTGACCGCTCGGAAAACGGAATTCCTCTCAGCGGTTCGCCGCTTGCCGACCTGCGCAGCCTGGAGCAGGAATTCGGAGTACCTCTCGAATTGAATGCCCTCTGAGCTGAGTGATGCGAGGTGGTTACAGACAGCGGATTGGTGACTTGCCAGCAGTCGGTTGCAGAGGATTTCGAGAGGCGAATCCTTGTGTCCGCGACCGCTGGTGATGCCGGTTTCGACCGTTATTGACGAGGTGCGATGGACGTAGTAGGGTCCCGACCTCGACGAGGGACTCCGGCGCTGGAAATGGCCTGCTGGCGAATGGTGGCTTGCGAGTGTTTATGGATGACAGGCTCGCTGATTCCGACGATGGATTCGTCGGGCACATTCCCAGAGAAAGCAGTTTGAATGAGTCAACTGGCGGAGCGTCTACGGAAGAAGGTCTCTCGTGTCGCGGCTGTGATCTGGTTTGTGGCAGCTGGAGCGACTGTGCCTGGCCTCGGGTATGACAGCATCAGCGGGCGGACTCTGTACGCGGTCGGTGCCATCCTGGCCATCATCGGTTCGACAGGCCGGACGTGGTGTCTGGTGCCGATTGCCGGTCGTAAAGACAAGCAGTTAATGACCGACGGTCCGTACTCCATCTGTCGAAACCCGCTGTACCTTTTCAGCCTGATTGGAACTGTCGGGGTCGGTCTGGCGACGCGAACGGTTACCGTTCCTGGCGTCGCTTTCGCGTCGTTCCTGATTTATTACGTCGGCGTGATCCGATCAGAGCAGAACCGGCTGGCCGAAACTCACGGCGGCGCGTTCAAGGCGTACGTCGCCGAAGTGAATGCACTATTTCCCAGCTTCCGCACGTATCGATCACTTGGCGAGACTCAGGAAGTCTACGTTCGACCGTTCCTGAAGGGCCTCGTTGACAACGGCTGGTTTATCGTCGCGTTCGTCGGCCTGCAGGTGATCGGCGAGATGCGAGTCCACGGAATGTTCTTCAGCTGGTGGACCTTGCCATAAGGCGTGCGAGTAGTGGGCTACTTCTCGTCCATCAGCCACTGCATGGCGAGGTCTTCTTCCGGATCGAAGACGGTTGTGTCGGAGACGACGCGAGTTGGCTCCGGGCGGTCGGGACGGCGGAGCGGTTTTTCGAGGCCGGCTTTTTCCATCAGGCTCATCCCGAATGGATTGGCTTCTTCCTCGACGGGACGCTCGCCGGTTGCTTCGTACTGCAGGTGGTACTTGTGGCGCGAGATGCCGACCAGGTCGCCGGGATGTATGCACTTTTCGTGGCAGCGAACGCGGTTCACTTTGACGCCGTTCGAGCTGCCCAGGTCGCGGATGAACCAGTAGCCGTCGACCAGTTCCAGTTCGCAGTGGTAACTGGATACGTTGGGGAAACGCAGCGTGATGTCGCAGTCGGGGCGACGACCGACGACCAGCTTGGTTTTCAGCAGCGGGATATTGTCGCCGCCGCCGAGGGGGACCAGTTCACCGTAGACCTTGCGATCTTCCATCGAGTCGATGCTCCGGTTCTGAACAGAACCCTGCGTGGCCAGAAAAGGAACGCGAATGCAGGCCACAGATAAAATGGGTCGGAATGAGAACTCATTCCGGATTTGATCAGCCGCGACGGGCTGTTCGTCAAAGGCGGCTCATCCTAGACCGGCACAAACTCCCAAACAAGAGGTCAGTTTAAGCCGGTGTGAATCCCTGCGGCGACTCGCTGGTCAATCCGGACAGGCAATGGTGTCGCGTTGTGTGGGATCGAACGATTTGTCCGTGCCTTTCTGGCCAGGCCACGTCACCGAGGAGACTGATATGATCCGGAACGGGCCGGGTTCCGAGTCCCCGAACTGCCCCGCGTCCAGCAGCGATCTCGCATCGTCGACGGATTTGAGCAGGCAGTG
>JAPOLP010000521.1 GCA_029977045.1 Planctomycetota bacterium | reverse complement strand
TGTTTCGGCGAGTACTCCGGAGTTCGTGCTGGAGGCTGTCGGCGGGGTGAAAGCCGGGGCGGTTGTTTCGATTCAGAAGCCGTCTGATGCGGAGAATCAGAAGTGGATCGTCATTCCGGATCACGACTCGGTGCGGGTCTCGCTGGCGAGCGATCCGGCGCTGGTCCTCAGCGTCCAGAACGGCGAGCGGAAGAACGGGACGCTGATCGTGCTCGAAGCCGATCGCGGCGAACCGTCGCAGCGATGGAAACTCGCGAAGCACGAGAACGGCAGCTACTCGCTGATTGCGAAGCACTCGCCGGAACAGGGGCTTGATCACTTTGGTGGAGTGCGCGAAGTCGGGGCTCGCATCGACTTGTGGAGTTACCGCGGGGACGACGTTCACCTGCAGTGGTTCATCCGACCGCTTGCCGGCAGCGGAGTCGTTCAGGCAGACGCTGATCAGGCTCCGGCTTATGAGCCGCCGGCCATCGAACCGGAAAAGATCCTGCCGGGAAGAACCGAGCAGTTCCGGTTCACGCAAAGCCGCATCTTCCCCGGCACGGTGCGCGACGTGACGGTCTTCATTCCGGCTCAGTACGACAGCCAGAAGCCGGCCTGCATTTACGTGAGGACTGACGGCTTCAATCCGTTCGAGCAGAAGATGCTCGAAACGATGATCGCGACGGGCGAGATTCCCATCACCGTTGGCGTGTTCGTCCGGCCGGGCGATCTGCCGGCTCCGATGCCGGGCACTGCCGGACGCCGCAACCGCGACTTCGAGTACGACGGTGTCAGCGACAACAAGGTCCGCTTTCTCATTGAGGAACTGCTGCCGTTCGTCGTGCAGGAGTATCAGCTCAACCTGTCGACCGACGGCAACGATCGGTGCATTTCGGGCGGCAGCAGCGGAGGCATCGCGGCCTTCACCGCTGCCTGGAACCGGCCCGACGCCTTCAGCCGCGTGTATGCTGCGAGCGGAAGCTGGGTCGCGTTTCGAGGCGGCCACGAGTTCCCGACCATGGTCCGCAAGTTCGAAGCCAAGCCGATCCGCTCGTTCCTGACGACGGCGACGCGCGACATGGAAAACGTGGCCGGCGACTGGTTCCTGCTCGATCAGGAAATGGATAAAGCACTCAAGTTCTCGGGCTACGACTACCAGTTCCGAGTGATCGACGGGCGGCACGTGCAGGGTCATGCCGAGCACTGGCGCGAAGCGATGGCGTACCTGTGGCGCGGCTGGCCCGAGCGTGTTCAAGCCGGCCCAAGCGCCCCGCGGGCTCAGGAAGTGCTGATCCCTGGCGAAGGCTGGCAGCTTGTCGCGGAGGGTTTCAAAAGCACGCGCGGACCGGCCTGCAACGCTGCCGGCGAAGTCTTCTTTGCTGACACTTCCAACAACAAGCTGCACCGCATCGGGCTCGCCGGTCAGGTCAGCGTGTTTGTGGAGGACGCCGCGCAGGCTCACTGCGTTTCCGTGGGCGCGGACGGCTCGGTCTTCACCGTCTCCGAGAAGACCGACAAGCTGATGCGTTACGACTCGACCGGAAAGGGTTCGGTCATCGTTGACGGCATCCTTGGACACAGCGTGCTCGCACGGCCTGACGGCAGTCTGTACGTCACCACGAACGGTGATAAGGCACACGGTCCCGGCAGCGTCTGGCTGATTAAAGACGGCAAGAAGACGCAGCTCGATACGGGCATCAAGTTCGCAACCGGAATGGCGTACCGCCCGGATCAGTGGCTGCTGTCCGTCGCCGAGGGCCAGTCCAAATGGGTCTACAGCTACCAGATCGCCGACGACGGAACGCTGCTCAACAAGGAACGTTTCTTCCATCTGCACGTCGCCGACTGGGACGATGACGCGAGACCGGAATCGCTCTGCTACTCACTCGAAGGCCGGCAGTTCATCGCAACTCGCAGCGGCATCCAGATCAGCGCTGACGACGGCCCGACTCAAATCATCCTGCCGGTTCCCGACAACAGTCGAGTCACTGGAGTCGCAATCGGCGGCCCGGAAATGGACACGCTCTTCGCGTTCTGCATGAAGAAAATCTGGAAGCGGAAAATCCAACAGCACGGAATGGGTGCATTCTCTGCCTGGACGAAAGTGACGCCCAATAAACTGTAGCCCGTGTCGAAGCGGGCTAAGCTGCCAGTCTCACGATTGCCAGTCAGCCGAAAGCCAGCGCTCGTAGAAATCGACTGCTCACGGCTTCTGTCCGCGAGCGACCGGCCCTCAGCAACTGATATCAACGACGACATCTCGAACACCGAAGGACACTCGCATGAATCGAACGCTGATGTTGCCTCTTGTCCTGCTGGCCATTGCCGCAACTGGTACCGCAACCGCTCAGGTGCCATCCGAACCTGGTGACTGGCCGCAGTGGCGAGGGCCGAACCGTGATGGAATCTCGCTGGAAACCGGGCTGCTCAAGGATTGGCCGGAAGATGGTCCCCCGGTGGCGTGGCACGTCGACACTGTGGGGGTCAGCTATTCGTCGATCGCGGTCAGTGGCGGTCGAATTTTCACGCAGGGCGATCTCGACGGCGTCGAACACACGATCTGTCTCAGTGCAAAAGATGGCTCGGTGTTGTGGGCCGTGCAGCCACAGCCGGTCGTCAGCCTGCTTGAAGAACGCGTTGCCACGGAATTCAAAAACGCCGATCGCGACGGCAACGGAACGATCGATGAAAGCGAAGCCTGGCAGCGTTTTGGAAGCCAGTTCAACAGTTACGACCGTGCTGCCGAAGGCGACGCCGCGACGATCGCCGCGCAACGCGCGAAGCAGCTGTTCGCGGCCCTGGACAAAAACAGCGACGGCCAACTGACGTTCGACGAAGCTGGCGAGATCCTGCGGGATGACTTCTCGCGATTCGACTCGGAAAACCGTGATGCCGATGCGGCAAAGCTGGCGGCCTCGCGAACTGCTGCCCTGTTCGCCGCGATCGACAAGGATCAGGACGGGAAGATCAGCCGCGAAGAGTCACGCCGCTCGGAACTCGATCGTCCATTCGGCCAGGCGGACCAGCGTGATCCGGCCACCAACCGCGGTGACGACCTGCTGACAAAAGAAGAAGTCGAAGCGTACCTCACAACCCGGCAGCCCGGTCGTGACGGCCAGCTGACCGTCATCGAACTCGAAGAACGGATGGCACGCGATTTCTCCGGCAAGGATGGCATTCTGACTCGCGAGGAATTGCGGGCATTCTTTGGCGGCTATCGCAATGGAATGGGAGACGGGCCGCGCGGTACGCCGACGGTCGACGGTTCTCGTGTTTACGTGGAAGGCGGCAACGGCGACGTCACCTGTCTCGCTGCCGATTCCGGCAGCACGATCTGGCACGTCAGCCTGACGAACGATCTCGGCGGCGGACGTCCGGGCTGGGGTTATTCCGAATCGCCGCTGATCGAAGGCGATCTGGTCATCGTCACGCCCGGCGGACAGAAGGGAACGGTGGCTGCGCTCAACAAACTGACCGGAGAAGTCGTCTGGCGCAGCGGCGACGTGACCGAGGCAGCTCATTACTCGTCACCAGTCGCGGCAGACATTGGCGGCGTACGGCAAATCGTCCAGTTCGCGCGCGAGAGCGCGTTCGGTGTCGATGTCCGCTCGGGCGAGTTTCTCTGGAAGTACTCGTCGGCGGCGAACGGAACGGCCAACGCATTTACGCCCATCGTGTTCGACGATCACGTCTTCGTGTCGAGTGCGTATGGTACGGGAACCGGTGTCGCGAAGATCCTGACTTCCGGCGGCAAGCAAACGGTCGAAGAGGCTTACTTTCTCAAGAAGCTGCAGAGTCATCACGGCGGCGCGGTACGCATCGGCGACTACGTTTACAGCAACGGCGGCGGAACGCTGCTGTGCGTGAATTTCCGAACCGGCGAGATCGCCTGGGAAGCTCGCAGCGTGGGCAAAGGCTCGCTGATCGCAGCCGACGGAATGCTCTACGTGTTCAGCGAAAACCATCAGGTCGCGCTGGCCGAAGCGAACCCTGAAGAGTACATCGAACATGGCCGCTTCCGGGTCGAAGGCCACGGCCGTCCCAGCTGGGCTCACCCCGTCGTTGCTGGCGGTCGGTTGTACCTGCGGGACCAGGGGTCTCTGACGGCGTACAACCTCAAGCCATAATGCGACCGCGTGGGCGAGGACTTACACGCTGCCTCGCCCACTACCGGTCACTATTCATTTGCCGCGTACATTACAGCTCTTCCAGGAAGAAACTCCGCATGGGGAACACAACAGCCTCGATCGTTGCCGTCGCGATTGCCGCGGTAGCGATGTTGAATTCGTCACCGGCAATGGGCGAGGAAGGCCCGCGGGCTTCGTACTACAAGGACGGCGAGATTCACGTGAACGTGCTCGGGACGCCGGAGGAGAAGCCGCTGACGACCGGTCACTGGGACTTCAAACCGTCGTGGTCGAAGACGGACGATCGGCTGGTCTTCTTTCGGCGGCTGAAGAATGACCCGGTGATTGCGAATTGGGTCACGGCGATCTGCATCATCAACGCGGATGGCTCCGGGTTTCATCAGCTGACTGACGGAACGATGACGGACTTCAACCCGACATGGACGCGCGACGGATCGAACACACCGGTCTGGAACCGCCGGAACGCAGAGTCGGGCGGCTACTACATCATGGCCGGCAAGGTCGGCGGGAAGCCGGGCGAGGAAGTTCAGCTCACACCGAAAAGCCATCACTCGTGGGTCCACTCGGCGGTGCGTGATGGCCGGCTGCTGGTTTCCTCGACGCCGCCGGGCCTCGGACGCGGCTACTACCTGATGACTCCCCATCCGGGCGGCGAACCGAAGTTCGAGCGGATCACATGCGAACTCGCTCCGAACGGAATCCTCGACCGAATCAGCGTCTCGCCGAGCGAAACGAAGATCTGCTTCGAGTACCAGACCGGGTTCAAGTACGAGTTCCCCG
>JAPOLP010000308.1 GCA_029977045.1 Planctomycetota bacterium | reverse complement strand
GTTCCACCTTCTCGGCCTGTCGCACCTGGGCTTCTTCCTCGACCGCCAGAACCGCCCGACGCGACTGACCGAACGCGAGCCACTGTTCCCGCTGCTCGGTCCAGAACCCGCCACCGCCGAACGCATCCCCTCGACCGGCGACATCGCCCGCGTCCCGAACTTTGACCCCGCCGCCCTGCTTCGCGACACCGACTTCAGCGGACGGAACATCCTGCTGCCAGCCGACGCCCCATCGCGCCCGAAAGGCTGGCGAGCCAGCCCCCTGCTCTCTCCGAGCGACTCGGCCACCGCCACCTTCGGAGTCCGCCACGAGTTCACGCCAGCGTCTGAAGCATCGACTGTTGAGGCAGCGTCCGGCCGTCCCGAAACCGCGATCAGCCGCCGAGCGCTAGCTCGCGGTTTAACGGACGTCCAGGAACCGGACGCTAGCGCGTACCGGCTGATAGAACAAAAAACTGCGACGCCTGACTCAGCCCCCGGTTCGATCGTCATCGAACTGCGACAGCCAGCCGGCGAAGCACTCGACCTGCCCGCCGACAAGGCACGAGCATTCCTCGCCCAGGAAGTCCGCAGCCCGTTCGCCGGCACGTACCGCTTCAAAGTCCGCCTGCGCGGCGAAGCCTCGTCCCCCGAGTTCTACGACGCCGCCTTCCTCGGCCAGTTCACCTGCCGCGTTTCGTTTTACCAGTACACAACTCAGCAGAAGTCCCTCACTGAAATCCGCCCGCTGGCCTCGATCGACTTCGAACCGCAATTGCTCGCCGCAACCGACGACTGGCAGACCATCGAACTCGTCAAGCAGTTCCAGAACCTCAACCCCGGCGCCAACTTCTCCTTCGGAGCCGGCATGGGTGTCCTCCTCGAAGTCACCCGGCGAGGCACCCAACCCCTGCAACTTCCCGCCAGTGACCATCCTCAGTCCGCCACCCTCCGCATCGCCAACGTCTCCCTCGAATTCCTCGGCAAGGAACGCATCGAGAACGTCAAGGTCTGATGTCCGCGCGTTTGATCGGTCACTTCCATAGCCGAATTCGCGCAGAACGCGGGCGTTGATTCGCGTGGAGTGTCGGTGGAGCCCCGCGTTCCGTGCGAACGCAGCCACGATTCTTCGGACATCTCAGCAGCGGCCAGGCATCCTCGGGTGGCGAGGTGTCTGAAGGTCTGGAAATCACAGCCTCGCCCCGGATGCGTCGAAGTCTCGGAAATCTCAGAATCCGTGAAATCGAGCAATAAATCGAGGGTGGCGGCGGGTCTTTCAGGCCATGGCAATTGAACGTTGCCAGTTGGAGCAGTGGGGACGGCGTCGGGCGGTGATTGTCATCTCGGTGCGGCGCGTTTCCGGACGACACGGAGTTTCATGAGGCCACTTTCTGAACGACTTGCCAGCGGGGACGAGGAGGCATTTCAGGCTCTCTACGACCAGTGCGCGCGGAGTCTGTATCGGTATCTGGTCTCAAAGACTCGATCGGCGGAGATGGCGGCGGACGTTCTCCAAGAGGCCTTCATGCGGGCCGTTCGATTTCGTGACCGGTTGCGGGATGTGGACAGTCTGGAAGCATGGCTGTTCACGGTCGCGCGACGTGAGGCAGACCGACTGCTCGCTCGGTCAAATCGAACCGGGCATCAGCAGTTATCTGAAACCAAGTGCGTTCTTTTTGCGGACGAGTCTGCTCAATCGATGCTCGATGACAGGGACGAAATCGAAGTTGCGCTGTCCGCACTTACGACCGCGACCCGAGAGATTCTTGAACTGCACTTTTACGGGGGCCTGACGTTCCGTGAGATCGCCACGGTCACTCAAACACCGCAGGGAACTGTGGCGACGCGATACCCGTCGGCCATTGCCACGCTGCAAAGACAACTGAACGCGAACGCTGTGCCCGATTCTCAGTCGGAAGACGAGGCAAACAAATGACACACAACCAGGACAACTCGAACGATCAACTCGATCAAGAGGCCCAGACAGAATCGCCCGTTGAGTTCCCAGACGAGCTGGCGGGACTGCTGAACGGTCGGGTCCCGCTCGATGTGCCTGCGGATGTGAGTTCTTCGATCCGCTTGCAGATGACGTCAGAGCTGTCTGCAACAACTGCTGCAGAGCAGCAATCTGCGGCACGACGATTCAGAAGCTCAAAGGCCGGACGATGGCTGTTGTCGTTTGAGTTTCTTGTGCCCGCACTGATTGTCGCCTGCCTGGGTGGCAACTTTGCGGTTGTCTGGAGTAGCGACCAGCGCATCGCGGCGGTCGTTGGCGACCACGAGCAACCACCGGATATCAGCCACTCTCCTCGTCAACTGCCACAGCTGCAACTCGCAGAAGCCAACGCGTCCACGCTGTTCCAAATGAATATCAGCCTGATCCAACGGGAACTTCGCTATGAGCAATCAGAATCCTTTCGACTCGACTTCAGCCGACAGCGACAAGCCGAAACCAGAAGCCCGACTGCGGAAAAGAATGCGGAAAAAGTTCCTGATCATTCCGGGGCTGCTGTTGCTCCTTGCCCTGGGATACAACGCAGTTCGGAGCTGGCAGGCTGCTTCCGCGTTTGAATCTCGCCTGACGCGACTGCGTGAAGCCGGCGAGCCGCTCACGCTGGATCAGCTTCAGCGTGAGCCACTCGCGAAAGACGACAATGCACTGACCAGGATTCGCCGGACTCAGCCCGCGACGGATGAACTCAGCCAGCGTCTGCTGGAGTATCAGTCGTCGGACGAGTTCCGGTTACTGCGGCCGAACGACGAGCAACTGCAGATGCTCCGTCAGGTGCTCGCGGAGCATAAAGAAACCTTCGAGTTGTATGCGCGGGCTGCCGGTTGTTCTCGGCTGCAGTCCGACTGGCGGATCGGCGCTCAGCCGTCGGCTTCCTTGAACTCGCATCTCGAAGAGACTTCCCTCACGCGGGCGATGTTCCGGAACTGGTCTACACGAGCCGGTCTGCTGCTGGCAGACGGTGAGACTGAGGAAGCTCTCCAGCAGGGACTGCAGATGTCGTCGCTGTCCCGCTCAATTGAGCACCAGCCGCTGATCCTTGCGTACCTCGTCGCATTGGCGTGCCGATCGACAAGTCTGGACGTCATCGCCGCAGTACTCGAACGAGGATCGTTGACTGACAAGCAGCGGCAGCAGATCGACGCGGCACTGGCGGCGTGCGAGTCCGTCGAAGGCTTCAAGCAGGCCCTCGCATCCGAGCGGATCTATGGTCTGGCATCGTTCCGAACAGAAATCTTCGGAGGAACGCTGGGTTCCGTGTTCCTCTGGAAGTTCAAACTCGACGCGTGTAATTACCTCGACCTGGTTGACGAGATGACCGTCTGGACGGAAAGCCCACGTCACAGGATCGACGACAGTTTGAAGACGCTGCAGTCGCAAAGTTTCGGCCCGCTGACGTCACTCGTGATCCCCGCCTTCATCCAGGTCCGCACAGCCCACGACAGAACACTCGCCCGAGTGCGTTGCGTACGGCTTCTGAATGCTCTGCAGTTGCAACATCCCGGGGGAATTTCGGCAGCAGCGGACGAAGTCGAGCTCCCGAAATCGACCGAAACGCCGGACGACCCATTTACCGGGGCGTCCTTGAAGGTCGCCGTTGCCGAAGACGCCGTCGCTGTGTATTCCGCAGGAACCAACGGTACAGACGACGGAGGCAAGCTGGACGACCAATCCGATATCGGCGTGCGAATCTCTCGATGAGAGCCATCAACTCTCACTCGCAAAATGCGGCTACGCTTCTTCGGACGCTTCCTCGACGGGTTCTGCTTCGTTTTCTTCTTCAGCTGCTGCCGGCGTTTCTGTCGGAGCGGGCGCCTCGGCTTGCTCGGTGGCAGCGACTGAACTTCCTTCGAGTTCGTACCAGTCGCCGCGGATCCAGTCGGCGATCAGGGCGACGTCGGTGGGAGACAGTGGGCCGGCTTTCGGGTCGTCGAGGTTCGGAGCGAACGACGGCATGCGGTCGTTGTTTTCTCCATAGAAGCGTTCGTGTTGCGGGTCGCCGATGAAGCGGATCAGCCAGTCTCGTGACGCGTAACCGGTCAGGTCGGGAGCTGAGCCGAGTTCGCCGGTGTCTCCCAACTTGTGGCAGTCGGCACAGCCGAGTTCCTCGGTCATCAGAGTGACGCCGGCTTCGATGTCCTCAGCGCTGCCGGCGGCATGTCCGGGAATCGAGGCTTCAGCAGCCAGAGCGACGGCGACCTGACGCATCTGTTCGGTGAGTGTTTCCAGGTCTTCGCCTTCCACTCCGTCAAACGCGTCGACGATCGTGCCGACCATGTCGCCTTCCGCGAACTCGGTGTTTCCGAAGTAGTGCTCGCCACCGATCTTCTCGGGGTCGAGCACTCCGGCAATCCACGCCTGCGATCCGAAGCCGTACAGGTTCGGTGCTGAGGGATGCTCGGCGACGATGCCGGCCCCGGATGCGTCGGCGTGCGAATGGCAGCTCGCGCAGTGGCGTTCAAACAGTTGCGGTCCGCGGGTCTTCGCGTCGTTCCGCAGCAGACTGGCAGGGCCTTCAATCGGGATACTGTGATGATCCGCCAGTTCGCGGGCACGGACGGACAGCTTGTGCAGCTTCTCTTTCGAGGCCAGCAGTTCCTGGTCCTTCCAGTCACGATCGAGCGACTGCCACGTCAGCCACGACCAGGCACCGCAGCCGCCGATCAGGATGACGGTTCTTAAGACCGCACTGACCGGTCGAGGCAGACGGCGGTCGAGCGCCGGCATCAGGAGCAGGAACAGCAGGACGGCAATCGGAATAACAACCGTCGCGATAACTTCCGCGTCGCCGACGAAGTAACCCCGCAACTCGAACAGGAACAGGAAGTACCACTCAGGACGAGGCACGTGCGTGATTGTCGGATCAGCCGGAGCTTCCAGTGGAGCCCCCTGCTTCAACGCCAGGAACGCGATCGTGCCGAGGATCATCGTCAGGACGATCATGTTGCGGATCGTCTGATTCGGGTAGTACGACACAGCCTTCGAGCCATCCGGAATCCTGCCGGAAACTGACAGGCCGTGCCGGTGAATCTGCCAGATGTGGATCGCGAGGAGTGACAGAACGAGGACCGGCATCAGTCCGACGTGCAGGAAGTAAAGGTGCGTCAGCGTCAGGTGGCCGACCTGCGAGCCACCGATCAGCAGACGCTGCATGATCGGGCCAATGACGGGTGTCGCTCCGAGAATGTTGCCTTCGACTTCGATCTGCGACATCCCGATCACGGTGCCCGACAGCGGGTTGCCGGTAATCGCCCAGACGACGACCAGCGGCATCAGCAGCAGTCCGGTTGCCCAGACGAGTTCCAGCGGCGCGCGGAATGCCGCCGTCCACAGGACTCGGATGATGTGGATCCCGAACAGGATGATCATCGCCTGCGCGGCGAAGTAGTGGATGCCTCGAATGAACGCGCCGGCCGTGTCCTGCTCGATGAAATGCACGCTGGCCCAGGCCGTCTGAGCGGACGGGCTGTACGTCGCCATCAGCAGGAAACCGGTGACGCACTCAATGACCAGCAGCCACAGCAGAGCGACCGCCGGCGTGTAGCCCCACTTCGGACCTTCCGGCACGGTGCGATGCTGCAGTCGCCCCAGGCCGTCTCGATAACCGGTTCGATCATTCAGCCAGTCGCGAAGGCCACGAAACATGAGAGCGCTCCAGAAAAATCAAGCTGCGTCATCCAGAGTTCTGCGGCGGGTGACGCGAAAAGGCACGGACTGCAATGAGCCAACCTGCTGACGGAAACCGCCAGGCTGAGATCAGCTCATCGACTTCTTCGCCGAGATACCCGGCTCGAACTCCTGCCAGGTCACTTCAACCCAGGCATCGCCGTCGACATCGACGATGCTCACTGGTAGCGAATCGAGACCTCGATTCGCCGGGTTTCGCTGTCCGTCCGTTTTCAGTCGCTCGCCTTCGAGACCAAACCGACCACGATGGCACGGACAGACGAACGCTTCTTTGGAAGGCTCAAGCGAAACGGCGCAGCGAAGGTGCGGACACACCGACGAGTAGGCATCGACCTTTGCTTCGGAAGCGTCATCTTCGCTGCGGCGGATCAGCCAGACTCGGCCAACGGCTTCTTCCGGATAGATGGACCACGCATCGCGGCGCCGACCGGTAATCGCGGCTTCGACCGGTTCACCGACGGGCAGGTCGTTCAGCCGGGCGATTCGTTGCGGCGGGACGGCCTGGCCACCCTCACGCTGCACGGTCGCCAGAAGATACTTGACGCCGGGAACTGCGATGACAGACGCGCAAGCGGTACTCAGCGCAGCGCTCATCCATTTGAGAAGGTTACGTCTCTGCATGGTGGGTTTCCGAAAAAAGGCGGGACTGGCCGGAGCCAGCGATTCGGAGGCGGGTCAAACAGTCCACTGCAGCAGACGGTCATTCGAGCAGGTGGGATGAGGCTCGATGAACGACAGCCGACGTGGCTGAGGAGGGACTTCTATTCAAATCTGACCTCGAAGCTCTGGTGCGCCGCAAAGACGCGGTGACCATCACTCTGGAGCCAGATCAGGACGGAACTGAGAGAACGCGCACCCAGGATTTCACCTGTCTGCAAGGCCGCACACTTTCCTGGACCTCGCGGGGACGTCACGTTCGACACGACGCCAAGCAAACACGGTGCCAGCACCGGGGTTCGTTGGGTCGGGCGCGACGCCGGAACGCGACGTCACATTCGGAACACTTCGTCGACACATGTCGCAGGC
>JAPOLP010000628.1 GCA_029977045.1 Planctomycetota bacterium | reverse complement strand
GCGACCAGGAAATTCGCCAGCAGACCGGCAGCGGAACCCTGCGTATCGATCCAGAGCGAAAATGAGCGTCGCCGCTGTTGCAACCTTGCCACGAACCGGCAAGCGAATTCCGAACACGCGACAATCCACCAACGTAAATCATCCATCATGAGCCGATACCTCAGCATCTTCCTGGCGGTAATCAGTGGCCTCGCATTCGCCTTCTCCACATCAACGGCGAGCGACGTCAGCTTCAAAAACGACGTCATGCCCGTGTTCTTCCGGGGTGGCTGCAACAACGGCGCGTGCCACGGTGCGGCTCGTGGGAAGGACGGCTTCAAGCTGTCGCTGTTTGGCTATGACCCCGACGGCGACTATTACCGATTGCTTGAAGAGTACGTCGGTCGGCGCATCAATCTGGCAGCTCCGGAAAAGAGTCTGCTGCTGGAGAAAGCGTCCGGACGTGTGCCGCACTCCGGCGGACGAGTCTTCGAGGAAGACAGTCCGTACTACCAGACGCTGCTGAACTGGATTGCCGCCGGAGCGCCGCGTGACGCCGACAATGCCTCCGAACCGTTACGGCTCCAACTGACACCCAGCAAAGTCGTGTTCGACAAACCTGGCAGTCAACGACCGGCAAAGGTCCTCGCGCATTACTCGGATGGCTCGCAGCGGGACGTCTCGCATCTGGCTCTCTACATGTCAAACAACGACGCGCTCTCGACGATCGACAAGCAGGCCCGCATCTCCGGCCTGAAAGCTGGCGGGACGCACGTCTTCGCGCGGTTCGATCGCTTCACCGTCGGTGCCGAAGTCATCGTCCTGCCGGAAGGCCACTTCGCATTCCACGAAACGCCCGAGCACAACGAAATCGACCGTCTGATCAACGCGAAGCTGAAGGAGCTGCGGATCACTCCGTCCGGACTCTGTTCCGACGAGCAGTTCCTGCGCCGCGTCACCATCGATCTGACCGGCAAGCTGCCGACTCCCGACGAGTACGAGCAGTTCATGTCCAGGATAACCCGAAACGTCAGCGAGGGATCCTCAGCGAATGTACCGAATGATCCGTCGCTGACGCGTCGGATTTCCATGCGGCACCGCGATGCACTCGTCGACGAACTGCTCCAGCGCGACGAGTTTGGCGAACTGTGGGCGGCGCAGTGGGGCGAGTGGCTGCGGATTTACACAGATACTAATCCCGGCAGCGGGACAGCAATGAAGGCCGGCTGGAATTACTACCAGTGGCTCCGCGAGAACATGGTCAACAACACGCCGTGGGATCAGATCGCCCGCGACCTGCTGACGGGCAACGGCTCGAACTTCGGCAACCCGCCGTCGAACTACTACACAATGCTGCCTCAGGGCAAAGTCGATCCGAAGAAGCTCGGCGAGGACACCGCTCAGATCTTCCTGGGCCTGCGGACGCAGTGTGCTCAGTGCCACAATCACCCGTTCGACCGCTGGACGATCGACGATTACTACAGCTTCACGTCGTTCTTCACGGGAGTCCGCCGCAAGCACGGCAGCGAAGCTCGCGAATACTACACCTTCATCGATGTTGACGCCGAACCGGCCCGGCATCTCGTCGACGACCGCCCGATGCCACACCGCTTTCTCGGCGGCGATCTGGCCGACGTAGCGGACAGAGATCCGCGCAAGGTGCTCGCCAGCTGGATGACGACTCCCGACAACCGCCTGTTCCGCCGGAACCTGGCCAACCGCATCTGGGCTCACTTCTTCGGGCGAGGCATCGTGCATCCCGTCGACGACGTCCGCATCTCCAACCCGCCGAGCAATGAACCATTGCTCGAAGAACTCGGCCGGCGGCTGGGCGAGGATTACGGCTACGACGTGAAGAAGCTGGTCCGCGACATCTGCACCTCACGCACCTACCAGCTCTCGGCCACCACCAGCGAAAGCAACCGCCGCGACGAGTCGCGTTTCTCGCACGCGTACCTCAGACGGCTGCGATCGGATGTCCTGTTCGACTGCCTGGGCCAGGCACTCGAATACAAACACCCATTTCGCCGCTCGACCGCCGAACGCGCGGTGGTCATGTTCGAAGGTGGCCGCCGCGACAACTTCAACAGCTACTTCTTCGAGACCTTCGGCCAGGCCAAACGCGAAAGCGTCTGCACCTGCGAAACTCAGACGGACGCGAGCCTGTCGCAGGCGCTGCACCTGATCAACGGCAAGACGATCGACGACACCTTCAGCCGCAGCCCCGTCCTGATACCCCGCCTGATGTCCGAGCACGCCACGCCCGAGCCCCTCATCCGCGCGCTCTACATCCGGATCCTGACTCGGCAACCGAGCCCCTACGAACTCAAGAAGATCCTGCCCCTCGCTCCGCAGTCCTCCGACCGCAAGGTGCAGCAGAAGTTCTACAGCAGCGTCGCCTGGGCCCTCGCCAACTCGAACGAGTTCCTGTTCAATCACTGACCCCTCGGCATTGCATCCTCCCTGGAAGTAGATGCGTGCCCAATTCACCATCAATCTTCAGGCCGACCGAGGTTGAGCACCCTGAAGCAGGCCACGCAGCAACACTCGTTAAAGCCCGACATCTGCTGAGCACTTCTCTCATGAAACCATCCGCCCTTGCCGTGTGCCTGCTTGTTTCCGTGCTGCCCTTACTCCTGCAGACAGCCACGCACGCAGCCGAGCGGCCCAACATTGTTCTGATCATGGCTGACGACATGGGCTACGAGTGCGTCGGGGCGAACGGGTGTCTGGACTACAGGACGCCGGAACTCGACCGGCTCGCAGCCGGCGGTGTTCGGTTCGAGCACTGCTACTCGCAGCCGATCTGCACGCCGTCACGCGTCAAGCTGATGACGGGGATGTCGAACAAGCGGAACTACGTGCGGTTCGGGCAGCTCGACCGAACGCAGACCACGTTTGCCCATCTGCTGAAGCAGGCCGGCTACCGGACTGCGATCGCCGGTAAGTGGCAGCTCGGTGGCGAGAAGGACTCGCCGCAGCACTTCGGCTTCGAGCAGTCGCTGCTCTGGCAGCACACTCGACCGCGAACCGACAAAGACAAGCACGACACGCGTTATCCCAACCCGCGACTCGAACGCAACGGCAAGGAACTCGACTTCGACAACGGCGAGTTCTCCTCGGACCTGTTCTCCGACTTCCTGCTGGAGTTCATGGAAGAGAACAAGGACCAGCCGTTCCTGGCGTACTACCCGATGGCTCTGGTGCACTGCCCGTTCTCAGCGACGCCGGATTCGGAAGAGTGGGACCCGAAGTTGCGAGGCTCGCAGGACTACAAAGGCAACCCGAAGTACTTCGGCGACATGGTGGCGTACGTCGACAAAACGGTCGCGAAGATCGACGCGAAGCTGGCGGAACTCGGCATCCGGGACAACACGCTGCTGATCTTCACCGGCGACAACGGCACGGACACGCCGATCGTCACGAACACGACCTGGGGCAAAGTGGCCGGTGCGAAGGGGCAGATGATTGACGCGGGCAACCACGTCACCTGCATCGTGAGCTGGCCGTCGGCGATCCGCGAAGGCCGAGTCGTCCAGGACATCATCGACTTCAGCGACATGCTGCCCACACTGTGCGCCGCCGCCGGAGCCGCAGTGCCAGCGGACCTGACGATCGACGGCCAGAGCTTCCTGCCCCTGCTGCAGGGCCGAAAATTCAACAGCCGCGACTCGATCTACATGTGGTACTCGCGAAACGGCGTCGTCAACCAGGCCCGCGCCTTCGCCCGCAACCAGACCTGGAAGCTCTACGAATCCGGCGAGATGTTCGACATCTCCCACGACCCCCTGGAAAAGCAGCCCCTCGCCCCCGAAGCCCTCACCAAACCTCAGCAACAGGTCCGAGCGCTGCTGCAGTCCCATATCGACCAGTTCGCCGACGTCGTCCCGCCCGGAGCCCGCAAACAGAGGGCTGCCGACAAGAAAAAGCAGAGGGTCAATGATTAGACACTGGCCGTCTTGCGAGAACTCAGCCGACCAGCGCGAGCCTCGACGCACCACACGCTTCCCGTCTGATCAACCTGGCGTCTCAAGACACCCCTGCATTGCACACGTCGCCATCGACACGGCAGGAGAATCACATTAGAAGCGCTATCAGCGAGAAATCAGCATCGGCAGTCGATCATCTGCTCGATCAACGGATTCACGGTGACGAGTCACGCCGTATCATTTGAGAAGAGATGACAAGGCGTTTCATCTCGCTCAGACAACATCACGGCAATAGTCACGCTTCTGGCAATGCGAGTTGACGCGTATGAGGACGAGTCAGGGAAATCAACTGCCGAGATCATCTGCGGAGTCGATG
>JAPOLP010001072.1 GCA_029977045.1 Planctomycetota bacterium | reverse complement strand
GCTTTCCACAAGCTCCCGTCGAGTATCCGTGGGCGATGGCGGCGGTTCTGTATTTTGCTCCAACGGGCGATGCGGCCAACTGGGTTGCCGGTCCGTTTGCTGTAACGCGCGATATTCGTCTGCCGAACTGTGCGACTGACCCGCCGAGCGTTGGCATCCCGTTTCCGATTAACCCGCGACCGGTCGTTGTCACGGCGATTTCCAACGAGCGACCGCTGTACTCATTCCAGTCAGAGCATACCGGTGGCGCCTACTTTCTGTTCGGCGATGGCAACGTGCGGTTCCTCAGTGAGAACATTGATCAGGGCACGTTCGAGGGGCTCTCAACGATTTCTGGCCAGGAGACCATCGGGCAATACTGACGCGCACGCCCGATGCCTCAGACGATCCGTGATGTCACCTGAATTTCTTCGAGCGTGTGTCGATGCCGTTTCATACTGACAGACTTGAGCCGGCAACGCGTCGCGCAAAGCTTCGCAAGGTGAGACGCGAATCGGTGTTGATCTGTGTCGCCCTCGCTGCGACCGCGGTGGGCTGCGGTTCGTCGGAGTCGTTTTCGGTTTCTGGAACGGTTCAGCTTGATGGCCATCCGGTGAGTGCCGAACTGTTGTTTGAGCCTTTGACGAAAGCGGGCAAGCGGCAGGGCCAGTCCGTGACTGCGGTCACGAACGACGACGGTCATTTTGACGCCGTGCTTCCAGTGTCGCCCGGAGACTCCGCGAGCATCTCCTGCCGGATTTCGGCCCGGGTTCCGCGAAGTTCGCAGGCAGTGTCGTCCGCCTTCGACTACGAAGCACTGCCGGACAAAGTCGTCGAGATGCGTCGCGAACTTTCGTCCGATCAGAAGCTGACGTTGCTGTTCACGCAGTAGATTCTTCCAGATCAAACTCACGGCAGTCGGTCGCGAAGCAAACGCGGCGTCAGCGAACCAGCTCGTTCCAGTCACGTGGCTCGAAGTAGCCGGTCTGAGGAACGGCCTCGGTCAGGATCGACCAGGTCTTGCCGAACTCGCGAAACGGTCGCACATCGGTCGGCTGATAGGCGATCTGCAGATGCGGCGTGTCGATCGCTTTGCCGTTCTGCTCGAACGAGTGCATGACGGCTTCGACCGCACCGGTCGTCAGCAGTGTTCGCTCTGCCGGATAAGGCTCACGACCGGTGATAAACAAGTGCTGGATGGCGTGTGATAGTCCCTTGAACAGGCCGCGATTGCCCCACGGGCTATTGAAGAACGCTGTAGCGCGCGGTCGATCCTCGCCCTTCAGCCGGCAGGCGAAATTCCAGCGGTCGGAACTGCTGCCGATCTTCAGAACTGTCCCCTTCAACCCGTCGAGATACGTGACCGAGATCGCGTAATCGCCCGAAGGTCGAGGCGGTTGAGGCTGCTCGCCTGCCTGTTTCGAAGCCGGCGGCGTTGCAAGGACTCCGGTCGTCGGACGTCCCTGCCGCTTCGCGTTCATCGCCTGTTCGGCCTGCATGGCGGCATCGACCAGTTCCTGCGACCAGCGTCCGTCACGTTTCGCTGCCTCAAACGCGTCGCCGGTCAGGAGCTCGACCTGTGCAATCCCCGTCTCGCCGCCGCGTCGCTGCTCGACGAGCGACTGCAGGACTTCCAGACCATGAAAGTCGTACGATTCTAACCCGCCACCATGAATCGACACCGCCTCATCGATCTCGCAGCCGGCTGGAAGCTCCAGCGGCGGGCGTCGCTCAGCGAGCGGCACCGAGCTGCCCGCCATGATCGGCATCCCGTGCTCGCGAGCCTTGCCGAACATCTCGTGAGTCCAGTCCCAGCGATATGACCAGTGCTTGTCGTTGAAGAACGGCACGAAGCGACCTGACTCCTGCATCACCGCGAACGCCGCGTCAAAGAGCCGCTTGCGGGGATAGAGGTGCTGGCCTCGTTCGTTGTACGGGTAATCGCCGTGCTCACCGATCGAAAGTACTGCGTCGACATTGAGATCCCGACCTCCAACCCGCAGCGCGTCACCAATGCTGCCGAAGAGGGGAATCTTGAACTTCCCCGATACCGCGCGAGCCATGTCGTCGTGCGGAAACTGATCTGCGTAGAGCGACACCACGTCGACTCCGGGATCAGTCAGCTCGCCGTTGAAGTAATACGGCCCGAGGAAGTTCTCCAGAATGTTGAACGCGTGGCTGCGAAACCTCAGCACGGTAAAGATCACCGCCACCCGAGGCCGTCGAGGAGCTTCGGCACCAGTGCTGATTCCCGGTAATGCTCCCAGAGCAGCCGCTCCACTTCCGCCTGCCATCGTTCGCAGAAACTCACGCCGTGATCCTTCGTGTCCGATCATGTCGTCTTTCCTCTCCGAAGCACTTTTGCCTCTGCGTCCCTTCGCGACTCAGCGTCTTTGCGCTGCAACCAGTTCATCCACTTACTCACAGAAACGCCGAGCCGACGATGTT
>JAPOLP010000483.1 GCA_029977045.1 Planctomycetota bacterium | reverse complement strand
GGCGTGATCCGGGATGCTGTTTACGCGGATGACTCTCTCTCCGTCGGCAGCCGATACCGAGACTTCGTTTCTGGTATCGAGCCTGATGTCGGCTCTCACAAGCTGCAGCTCGCGTTTCTGGTTAGCCGTATGCCGCCGCATGGGCGGACGCTGAGCCAGGCCGACAGCTACCAGCACGCATGTCGTGACAGCAGCCAGCAGCACTCGAACAGAACCATTCTTTCTCCGCAGCTTCATGAGAGGTGCTCCAGCTACTTGTCCTGAGCCTCGCGGCGAACGGATTCGTCAGTGGTGTTGACGCAGCCAGCCGATTGAAAAACCTGTAGGCCGGACCGAGAAGCGAAGCGACGAAGTTCCGGCATATTTGATTTCCCGTATTTCCGATCTGCCGGAGCGGCGCAGAGTTTGATCCGGCCTTCTCAACCGACCTCTGAGCAACCGACGATGCCGACAGCGTCAGCAACTCCAAGCGAATGAGATGTGGCACCGTGTTTGTCCGACGCGCGCCCCACCAGCCGAGGCTTTCAATTCTGCCCGCCCGCCTGCCTGTCGCCGTAGATCGGAGCCTTCCAGTCGGCAGGCAGCTTACCCTGAGGTTTGACTCCGTGGGCGTCGGCGGGGATCGGGTGGTCTTCGGGCTGCAGCAGCGGGAGGTCGTCCGGCAGGTGTTTGATACGAAAATCCTTGTACTGAATCGTCATCGCCGGGCCGACGTGGACCTGCACTGCAAGAACGCCTTCCAGCGAGCGGCCCTTTTCGTCGAGGTCGATCAGGTCGGCGGTCTGATGACCGTCGATCCAATGCTGGTGGTGATTGCCTTCGACGAGCACCCGGAAGTCGTGCCACTCGTCGGGAGCGAACTCCTTGACGGGCATCTGGCCAACGACCCACGGCTGGCCCTTCGTGTCGACGATCACTTTCTCGCCAGTGTGAGAGAGAATGCGGCGACCGCGCTCTTCGTACAGCATCCCGTTGTATTGCGGGACGTTCGCGACGACGTCGCACTGGTAACCAGTGACGATGTCGAGCCCCAGTTCCGGTCGAGACAGGCCGCGGTACTGGATGCCGCTGTTGCCACCGGCGGTGACCTTCACTTTGACCTGCAGTTCAAAGTTACGGATCGTCGAGTGTGTCCAGGTAATGAAGCGGTTCATCTTCAGTGAGCCGTCCGTCACGCCGGTCAGGGCACCGTCCTTGACGGACCAGTACTTCCGGTCGCCTTCCCAGCCTCTCAGCGATTTTCCGTCGAAGACGCGGACAAAACCGTCCGGGCCAGCGTTCGAGCTGACCAGTGCCGACACTTCCGGATGCGGAACGGTTGACGCGTTGAAGCTGCCCTTGAGCGGGTCGAGCGGGCCGCCGAGTTCGGCGACGCGTTTGGACGTCCGCTCGCGCATCGACTTGAGTGTGTCAGCGTGCTGCGGATCCTTGGCCAGGTTGACCAGTTCGTCGGGGTCGTTTTTCAGGTCGTGCAGAAACTCGTAGTCGTGGTCGAAGTAGCGGACGTACTTGAACCGTTCGTTCCGCAGGCCTTCGAATGCCGGGATGCGGTTCCGGACGGCAAAGTGCTCGTGGAAAGTTTCAGTTCGCCAGTCGCCTGGTTGAGCAGATGCGACAACCGGCTGCAGGCTGCGGCCCTGGTAACGCTGCGGAACATCGACGCCGGCCCAGTCGAGGAACGTCGCGGGCAGGTCGAGATTCAACGCGATCGCGTCAGTAACCTTGCCCTTCTGATCGGCGGGGACGCGCGGGTCAGCAACGATCAGCGGAACCCGCAGCGACTCCTCGTAGTGCGACCACTTGCCGGCGAGGCCGCGGTTGCCCATGTAGTAACCGTTGTCAGCCGAGTAGACGATGATCGTGTTGTCGGCGAGGCCGGCCTCTTCCAGTGCCGCCATGAACCGCCCGATCGCGTGGTCGATGCCGCTGATCATCCGGTAGTAGGCTCGGATGTTGATGCGGTATTTCTCGTCCGTATTCCACCGCCAGAAGAAGCGTTCGCGGTTGATCGTCGTTTTCAGGAAGTCAGGCAGAGCCTCGAAGATTTCCGGATCGTTCAGCCGCGGCGGGCCAATCTCGACGTCCTCGTACATCCCGTTGACCGCCTGTGGCCACGGAAAGTGGCCGATGCCTGGTCGGCGGTCGCCATCTTCCGCGTGCCCGGCGTTGAACCACATGTTGAGCGCGAATGGCTTGTCCTTCGGCTGCGACTTCAGGAACTCGATCCCGCGATCGACGATCAGCTCGGTTTCGTGCCGGACACCGCCGTCGGCCTGCGGCTTGAGATACGGGTTACGGCCGATCGCCTCGAACTCGTCGAAGTGGTCTTCTCGACGGTAGCCATTCGGCATTTTCGCGTGCCACTTCCCGAAGTAACCGGTGCGGTAGCCGGCGTCGCGGAGCAGGTCGGAGTACAGCGTCGCGACCGCGTCGGCTCGGGCCAGCTCAGGAGTCGCCGCCGTCCCGTAACTGCGTCCCGTCAGGCCGGTCAGGATCGTTGTCCGGCTGACCCAGCAGATCGAATGGCTGACGAAGGCGTTCTTGAACCGGGTTCCACGCTGTGCCAGGGCATCGATATTTGGCGTCTGGATGACCTCGTTGCCGTAACAACCCAGCGTGCTGGTCGTCTGGTCGTCAGCAAAGAAGAAGACGATGTTGGGCTGCTCAGCCCGGACACTGCCGGTCAGGCTGGCAAGCAGCACGATGGACGCCGTGAGGGTTCTGCGCATGTTTCCGATCCAGGCGATTACAAATGAGTAAATACTGAGGGATTGGTCCGTCGAGACCGCGAACTCGGCGTCCATGCACGGATTCCGTTCTCTGGATCAGAGTCTGACAGCCTGGCCGCAATCGTGAAGGCAACCGGAGCGTTTTTGTGCTCGGGCCGCGGAACGGGATCGACGAATTCTGGTCCCGCCGGAAAGTTCCACTCAGCCTGCAACCTGACATGTGCCGACAATTTTTCGATATCAAACTCGCAGCCAGGTCGGTCCGACAGGCTGGCGACATTCTGAAATTCCTGGTCGAATCCGCTGGCTTTCCAATTTACGGAGTCTCAAGCGAATCGTAGACTCCGCGCGCTTTCCCGCAGAAAATCTGACTCGTCTTCCCCGCCTCGGGACGGAACACGAAGACGTCGGACTCGACCTCTGGAGGCTGCATGTTCCGCGATGGCTCACTGCATCTGCCCCCAACGTTCTGTTCGTGATTTTCGAGCTGACTGGCTCACGGCCCAGGCTGCTGCGCTGAGCAGTCCCGCCATGCCGTTGAACCTGCTGCCGGGACGCCGTGTTCCGGTTCGCAAACTGCTTTCCCGACTTGCTGTTGTGTCTCGCCTCTCGACGTTGAGCTGCTCGCTGCTTCGCACTCTGAAGCTGACTTTGCCGCTCCGTCAGTTGCAGCTTCGATCGAGACCAAATGACAGGAAACTGTCGCGCCGGGCTGCATTGAATTGCACCCGCAGCGCGATCATCCAGCGATGATACCGCTTGCCTGAGCCGGCAGGATTTTCCGGCTCGCACGCCCGCTTCGCCGAACCGTCTGACTGACCGTGACGCGCCCGAGGTGCGTTTCGCCCCGGCTGAAAGCTGGCCCCAAATTTCGCTGATGTTCCCGGATACTGCTCTGACGGGTGTTCCGTCCGCGCAAACCTGCAGCCCCTGCTGTTGCAACGCTGCCCGTCCGCAAGTGTCGACGAAGCAACTTCGCTGTCGCGACAAGGTTCCTGTCCACTCCGGCCTGACAGAAAGGCTCGATCCATGATTTCTCTCGCCTCCGCCACTGCCGCCGATTCCAACAGTGTCCTCGTTGACCGCCGCCGCGAAGCCATTTCCTCTGAACCTGAGACCGCTGTCGCAACTGCTGTTGAACGCGTTGCCCGGCCCGTCGTGAGCTTCGATCAGGCCCGCGAGATTGCCGAGCAGTACGGCACGCCGACGCTCGTTATCTCCCGTTCGGTGCTGGCCGAAACGTACCGCTCGATGAAGGCCGCTCTGCCGAACGTCGAGATGTTCTACGCCGCCAAGGCGAACTCGGACGTCGCGATCCTTCGCACGCTGTGCCTGGAAGGCTCGTCAGTCGATGTCTGCTCGTACCGCGAAATGCAGTCGGCAATGCTGGCCGGCTTTAAGCCCGAGCAGATGATTCACACGCATCCGTGCAAGACGGTGCAGAACCTGCTGGACTGCTACAACGAAGGCCTGCGGTGGTTCACGTACGACTGCGTCGGCGAACTGGAAAAGATCGCCGCTCACACGCCCGACGTGAATCTGATCCTGCGTCTGGCTGCGTCTTCTTCGTCGAGCCTCATCAACCTGTCGGCGAAGTTCGGCTGCGATCCGCTGGACGCTCCGAAGCTGGCCGCCGAAGCTCTCAGCCGCGGCATGTCGGTTCGCTGCCTGTCATTCCATGTCGGTTCGCAGTGCCTGGATCCCAGCGACTTCAGCCGGATGCTGAAGAAGGCTCGCACCGCCTGGGACGGCTGCGTCGCGGCGGGTGCTCAGCTCGAAGTGCTGGACATCGGCGGCGGTTTTCCGGCTCCGTACCGTGCGTCCGTGATGACGATTCACGAGTACTGCTCGGCACTGGCCGCCGCTCTGGAAGAACACTTCGGCGACCTGCCGATCCGGATTATCGCCGAACCTGGCCGCGGCATGGTCGCTGAGTGCATGACGCTCATCACCAAGGTCCTCGGGAGGTCAGTTCGTGGTGGCCTGCCCTGGTACTTCATCGACGACGGCGTTTACGGTTCGTTCTCGGGCAAGTTGTTCGATCACGCGGACTTCGAACTGGTCACGGAAAACGCCGAGTACCGGACGCGCAGCCGCTGCGTCGTCGCTGGCCCGACCTGTGACTCGCACGACGTTGTGTCGATCGATCAGGAACTGCCAGAGCTGGAAGTCGGCGAACTGCTGCTGGTCCCGACGATGGGTGCCTACAGCAACGCCAGTGCGTCCGGCTTCAACGGCCTCGACATCGCCCGCATCATCGAAGTCGAGTAACCGACGATTCGGTTTGAACTGACGTGTGCCACTGGCTTTGCCAGTGCAGCCCCGCTGGGTTGGCACTGCCAGAGCCAGTGGCACACGGCGTATTCCCTTGCAGAGCGAGGGGGCATGCTTCATACAGGAATTTCCGGCCCGCCGAGGTCATCCAAGGCGGGCGTTTTCGTTTTCACAGCTAATCTCGCCACACTCTGTTAGCCGGAGTCCAACCTGAGGCAGTTTTC
>JAPOLP010000123.1 GCA_029977045.1 Planctomycetota bacterium | reverse complement strand
CAGAAACGGGGCGATCACAATTACCAGCCAGTTGGTCGACCTCGGTGCTCTTACCGGTGTCACGCAGGTCTCTCCAACTCAGGTAACGGTGCCACTGACTTCTGTAACGGGAACGGTGATCCTTGATCTGGCTGCCGGTGACGACAACGTGCTGCTACAGATGCCCAACGGGTTTGTCGATCTGCCGTTCGACTTCCAGGCGGGGCTGGGAACCGACTCGTTCACGATCTCTGGTCCCACAATCCCGACATCATTTTCAGTTGTGACGTACACGCGTTCGGACCTGATGGATGGCGATGTCGCATACACGAGTTCCGGTCCAAGCCCAGCGGTGACTTACTCCGCCCTGGAGCGCTACACCGACGAAACAGTCGCGGACAGTCGGGACGTCCAGATCACCGGCGATATTCCGACGATCCAGGTTGACGCCGGGGCGAACCCGAACGACGGTCGCCTTGTAGTGACGTCGGCTGGTGGTACCACTCTTGATTTTGGAGCTCCAGGGCTTTCACTTCAGATCGATACGTCTTCCTCGCCAACCGCGAATACGGTGACGATTCGTGACTTCGCCGGTGAGCTGTCGGCAGCGCTGAGTGTTCTGGGAGATGTGGGCGATTTCGTCACGCTGGCGTCTCCTTACGATCCTGGCATGAACGCGGTGAGCCTGGCTGCCGGAACCGTGGACATTAACGAAGCTCTTGGCGGCGCCACTTCGAGTGCCGACCTGTCCCTGTCGGCGGTGAACCTGAATGTCAACGCCCAGATCGAATCCAGCGGAACACTGAGGATCCAGCCGCTGAATCCGATGTCATCGATCGGAGTTGGCGACGCTTCGGCTGGGACTCTGCTTCTGAGCGATGCCCTGATCGCGCAACTCGGTTCACAGTTCCAGCAGATTCAGATTGGCGATGCCGCCGCCGCGATGGGCTCGGTGAACGTCACATCCGGGTCGTTTAGTGCTCCGCTGCTGATCACGGGATCGGATATTTCGGTGACCGGCCTCGATTCCGGTATCGATGCTGTTGAGCTTGTTGCTCAGTCCGGCGCGATTACGTCGCTGGCGGACACGATGGCCCCAGGATTTACGTCAGACGTTTCGGGTGGCGAGGTTACTCTCCGAACATCCGGTGCGATGTCTGGCGCTATCGGGACACTGGCATCGCCGATTTATGTCTCGACGACTTCGCTGGTCACGGATTCGACGGCATCTGGCGACGATCAGTTTCTCGCGACGCTGGATCCCAGCGTGACGGTTTCTTCGGCAGCAGGTGGCGTCTTCGAGATCGTGGCCGGCAAGTTCGACGCTGGCGCGAGTGATGTGTTTGCGAATGCGGCTGGCCTGAGCTTCAGCGCTGCAGGGACTGGAACGTTCGACCTCGCAGGCAATTCCGTTTCTGTTTCCTCGATCAGCGGAGCGGGATCGGGTGGGACGGTCGAACTTGGCAGCGAAACCCTGACCATTGATGGCAGCCAGACGGCGACGTTTAACGGCCAGATTGCTGGCACAGGTAACCTGGTCAAGTCTGGCAGCGGTACTGAGATCCTTGGCGGCGTGAACACTTACGTTGGCACGACCGTCATCGACGCTGGCAGCCTGCTGGTCGATGGTTCGCTGGCAGGCGACGTTGCACTGGCTGGCGGGGTGCTGGGCGGATCAGGCATTGTTGCAGGCAGTGTTGGGTCGTTGTCTGCTGGCGGCGGAATCTCTCCCGGTAGTTCACCGGGAAAACTGACGGTCTCTGGTGACGTGACGCTCGACGATTCCGAGAGTTTCGTTGTCGAAATCGAAGGCCTCACGCCCGGGACGCAGCACGATCAGCTTGTGATGGATGGCGCACCGACTGTTCTGACGCTGCTCGATCCCGTTTTGAACGCGTCGCTCAATGGATATGTTCCGACCCCAGGTGACGAGATCACGATCATTGATCTGGTCGATCCTGCATCGGTTGTCGTCGGCAGTTTTGCGGACCTGCCTGAAGGCACCGCGGTCGAGATTGACGGGTACGCATTCGCAATCAGCTACTTCGGCGGCACTGATGGCAACGATGTCGTGCTGACCTCCGTGCCAACTGGCGTTCGCGTCGTTGCGATGCAGTCGTCGGTGACTGAAGACAGCGGCGGGGCCGTGACGTTTCAGTTCCAGAGGTTTGGTGATGTGTCGTCGTCGGCTTCGGTCAATTTCTCCGTGACCGGACTTGCGGACGCTTCGGACTTTGTGCTGACAGGAGCGACGAGCTACGACTCGGGAACGGGGATCGGATCTGTCGATTTGCTGGCTTCGGAAACAACGTTTGACATCCAGATCACTCCGCTTGCAGACAGCGAATATGAACTGGATGAGGATGTGGTTGTGACTGTTGATCCGGGGGCAGGCTATCTGCCGGGTTCGACTGTTACCGATTCGACCGTCATCGAGAATGATGACGTCGGCATCTCTCTGTCGATCAGCCAGCCCAGCGTTCCAGAGCAGGGGCCGGGCACGCTTGTTTACACTTTCACGCGACTGGAAAGCACGGCCGGGACACTGAGTGTCAACTTCGGGATCGCAGGGTCCAGCACGGCGACACTGGGACTGGACTACCGGCTGACAGGCGCCACAACCTTCAGCGGCTCAAGCGGAGTTGTCGTCTTCGCTGATGGGCAGGCGACGTTTGACATCGTTGTGACACCGGTGGATGACAACCTGTTTGAATTGCCCGAGACCGTGACGATCGTTGTTCTGCCCGGGGCGGGATATGACCCGTCCGAGCCGCTTGAGCTTTCGTCGCAGACGGGCACGATCGTCAACGAAGACAACGCGCTGCCAACGCTCAATCCAATCTCGCCCGTGATCATCACGGAAGACGATCCGATGCAAACGATCGGCCTGAGTGGCATCACGGCCGGTTTCAGTGATCAGCAGAACCTGCGCGTGACCGCCGTCAGCAGCCGTCCGGACATCATTCCGGATCCAACGGTTGTCTACACGTCGCCTCAGGCGACCGGGCAGTTGCAGTTCACTTCTCTGCCTGACTCGTGGGGCCCGCTGACGTTCACGGTAACCGTGGAAGACGGCGGCCTTGACGACGACCTGATGACAACAGGCGACAACCTGACGTTTTCGCGGATTGTTGACGTCGTTGTGCGTCCGGTGAATGACGATCCAACGCTGGACGTGATTGCGAATGAAAACGTCAATGAAGACTCGGGTGAGCATACCGTTCCGCTGACAGGTGTGAGCCCTGGGCCGAAGGAATTCGAGCCGTTCCGGATCACCGCTGTCAGCAGCGACACGGCCCTCATTCCGTTCATTGCGATCGACCATGATCCGCAGGCTCCGATGGGGGTACTGCGGTATCGCACCGGCTCGGAATTGAGCGGTCTGGCGACGATTACAGTGATGGTGACCGATGCCGGGGCCGACGGCACGCTGACGACGCCCGGTGACAACCTGACGATCGTGCAGACGTTCGATGTCATGGTGAATCCCGTCAACGATCCGCCAACGATCGATCCGCTGTCGGCTGTCATCATTGATGAAGACTCGGGAATCTTCGAGATCGACCTGACGGGTATCAGCGGTGGCCCGGGCGAAGCAGAGCGTGTTGATCTGAGCGTGCGGACTCTCAACACGAGTGGCATGCCGGATCAGTCAATCATTCCTGACCCAACGATCCTGTCTTACACACCGGGTGACGATAGCGCCATTCTGCGCTTGACGCCTGTGCTGAACGCGTTCGGCGATGCGATCATCGAACTGACACTGACCGACTATGGTTTCGATGACAACTTTGGAACGATGGGCGACAACACCGCCCGTGTTGTGACGTTCTCTGTTGGCGTGCGGCCAGTCAATGACCCGCCGGTCGCGATGGATCAGACCTTCATGCTTCCGGAATCCAGCCCGGCTGACACGCTGGTTGGTTCCATCGTGGCGACGGATGTCGACAGTGACCGGCTGCGGTACGAGATTCTTTCCGGCAACACGAACAACGCGTTCAAGATCGATACGAACTCCGGCGACCTGCTGGTCAACAACCAGGGAGCGCTGGACCTCGAAACGCAGCCGACCTTCAATCTGATGGTCGCAATCACGGATCTCGGCAGCCCGCCGGAATCAACCACGATTGAGGTGACCGTCGACCTGAACGATCTTAATCCTGAAGGAGCGCTGGTCGTCAATCCGAATGAGTGGCTGTCGAACTCGCTGATTGTTCGCCGGGCTGGCGCAATGTTTGAGAACATTGAAATCGTTGACACGTCAGGAACGCTGATTACGTCAGCTCCGGCGGCTGAGGTCGATCGGATCATCATCAACGGGAATGACGACATCGCTGAATCCGTGCTCGTTGATTTCCGGACGGGCAACGCGTTCGGCAACGGTGACGCCGTTCCTCCGCTGGGACTGACATTCAACGCAGGGGCAGGTGACGTCGAGGATTCGCTTGAAGTGCAGGCTCGATTGTCAGACGTGTTTGCCGCTGTCGACCACACTCTTACTGGGCCTGACACGGCAACGATCCTGGCAAACGACAACCTGATCACGCTGAACGGCGTCGAGCGGATTCAGGATACACTGCGGTCGGCCACACGCAGCATCGTTCTCACGGGCAACGATGACCTGCTGACATTGAGGGCCGGTATCAGCGAGGGTGATTTCCTCGCCGAGCTGGAGTCTGCCGGTACGGTTCCCGCCGTGACATTCGGGACGCCGGTTTCCGGCATGACCATCGACCTTGGTGCTGGCAACGACACGTTTACAGCGGAATCGTTTGAAATCGGATTGCGAGGTCGGCTGACCGTTCTCGGAAACGATGGCGACGATTCGTTCTTTATCGGCGGCCTGAATGGCGATCCGGTCACGCTCGGTGGTGGTGATTGCTACTACTCCGTGTTTGAGGTTCTCGGCAGCAACCTGGCCATTCGCGATGACGCAATCGTCGATCTAGCGGGCGGAAGTGGTCTGAATGTTATGGCGGCCATATCCGGTATCGAAATGGTGTCGGCGACAGGCACGGAGGGTGACGACATACTGGACGCATCCAGTTTCACCGGCTCTGTGAATCTCATGGGACTGGCGGGTGATGACCTGCTGATTGGCGGTCTGGGCGACGACGTCATTGACGGCGGCAATGACCGCGACCGGCTGATCGGCGGGCCTGGTAACGATCAGCTGTTTGGTGGTTCGCGTGCCGACACGATTTCAGGCAACGAAGGCATCGACACAATCGATGGCCAGGGGGGGGGCCGACCGATTGCTGGAGACGGCAAGCGGCACGATGACACTGACAACCAGCCGCCTCGACACGAACGGCGAGCAGGACACGCTGCGAGGCATTCTGTCAGCGTTTCTGTATGGCGAGGGAGGCGATGATGTCATCGACGCGTCGGCATTTGCTGGCTGGGTGCGACTGACCGGCGGCGATGGCAACGACACGCTCACCGGTGGCCAGTTCAGCGACATTCTGGACGGGTAGGGCGGCAATGACCTGCTGTTCGGACTGTCGGGCAGCGATTTCCTTTTTGGCGGCAACGGCGCCGATGTCATCGATGGTGCGGCAGGCAACGACGAAATCCGTGGCGGTCGCGACAATGACATGATTGACGGCGGAAACGGCGACGACTTCATCGTTGGCGAGCACGGCCATGATCGCATCTTTGGCGGAGCAGGCACGGACCGGATCATTGGCGGTGCCGGACGGGACACGCTCACCGGAAACGCTGGGCCGGATGTTCTGATCGGAAACAGCGGATACGACGTCATCAATGAGACATTTGTCGGAGCAATGGAAGTTACGCAGGTCGGATTGAACGGTGCCTCAACCGGATCGGACAGCTTTGAATCGATCGAACGTGTTGTGCTGACGGGCTCGGACGGAGCGGACTATGTCAACGCGACTGGCTTCCTCGGCTCCCTGACAGTGTTTGCCGGTGCTGGCGATGATGTGATCATCGGCGGCCAGGGCAACGACGTGCTGAACGGCGAGGCCGGTCGGGACCGGCTTGAAGGCCTGGCCGGTAATGACGTCCTTGCCGGACAGGACGGCGACGATTTGCTGCTCGGCGGCCCCGGAAACGACTTCCTCGTTGGCGGCACTGGCAATGATATCCTCGATGGCGGTGACGGAGACGATCGCCTGCGAGGCAATGGCGGTGACGACTCACTTCGGGGTGGTGCTGGCAACGACCTGCTTGAAGGCAACTCGCAGAACGACCTGATGCTCGGCGGGACCGGCAACGACACGCTCAAAGGCGGCAAGGGCGACGACACGCTGCTCGGCGAGGCCGGCATCGATAACCTCGATGGCGAAGTCAACCGCGATACGGGGACTGGTGGCGGGAACGGGAGCGGGGCATCAGGTGCTGACGTGCTGACGAGCATCGAAGTGATCAACGACGCGTTTTCCGTCGATTTTGATGCTCTGATCGCAGCGTTCTGATTGCGGTCTGCCGGGCGACCAGTTTCAGCCACGAAAAATGTCAGCCTCTGACGATCAGCACAACAGCCTGGTCGTCAGAGGCTTTTCTTGTGCGCTTCCCGGACTGCGGTAGTTCGTTGACTCAGCACTGCACCGCCAGGATAGTCCCGCGCCGCCTGTCCGAATCGTTGCGATTCCGGTCTGTCTGTTGATCCCGGCGGTTCCTTCGACTTCAGCGCCCAGCGGGTTCAGACGCGTGAGTTACGACACGATCATTATTGGAGCAGGACTCTCCGGACTCGCGGCCGGGATTCGGCTGGCCTACTACGACAAGAAGGTTTGCATCGTCGAAAAGCACTACACCATCGGCGGGCTGAATTCGTTCTACCGGCTGCGGGGCCGTGACCACGACGTTGGGTTGCACGCGGTCACGAACTACGCCGAGCCAGGCACGAAGACAGGACCACTGTCCAAGCTGCTGCGTCAGTTGCGATTGAAGTGGGAAGACTTTTCGCTGTGCCCGCAGATCGAATCGTCGATCGCGTTTCCCGACCGGCTGCTGCGGTTTACGAACGATTTCGAGTTCTTCCGCAGCCAGGTTCACGAACAGTTTCCCGCTCAGCGCGACAACTTCGAGCGGCTGTTGACGATGATCGCCGAACACGACGAGCTGCATCTTTCGAGTGAGACAGCGTCCGCCCGCAAGGTACTCGGCGAAACGATCTCTGATCCCGTGCTGATCGACATGCTGTTCTGCCCGCTGATGTTCTACGGCAGCCCGACAATCGGCGACATGGACTTCAGCCAGTTTGTGATCATGTTCAAGGCGCTGTTCGAGCAGGGCTTCGGGCGACCGCACCGCGGCGTCCGGCTGATCCTCAAGAACCTGGTGAACCACTTCCGGCAGAACGGCGGCGAGCTGAAGCTGCGCTGCGGAGTGAAGCGGATCATTGAGGAGAACGGTCGCGCCGTCGGCGTCGAACTGGAATCCGGCGAGATCCTCGAAGGTGCAAACGTGCTCTCGTCAGCGGGTTCCGCCGAAACATTCCGGATGTGCGGCGACGTGCCCGAGCAGTTCGTTGCCGACAATCCGCCCGGAGAGATCTCGTACGCGGAAACGATCTTCTCGCTCGACTGCGAACCGGCGGACCTCGATCACCGGCAGACGATCGTTTTCTACAACGACTCGGACGTCTTCCGTTACGAGCCGCCGAGCGAACCGTGCGACGTGCGAAGCGGCATCATCTGCTCGCCGAACAATTTCGATTACGGCGACGAGAAGCTCGACGAAGGCCGCGTCCGCATCACCGCGCTGGCATCGCCGGATTACTGGATGAACCTCTGTGACGACGAGTATTACCCGGCCAAGGAGGAGTGGTGCGGGAAGATCGTCGAGTCAGCGATCCGCTTCATGCCCGACTTCCGCTCGCACGTCGTCGACACCGACATGTTCACTCCGCGAACGATCACGAAGTTCACGAGCCATCTGAACGGAGCGGTTTACGGAGCCCCGAACAAGCTTCGCGACGGTCGCACGCACCTCGACAACCTGTATCTGTGCGGCACCGATCAGGGCTTCCTGGGCATCATCGGCTCGATGCTCTCCGGAATTACGATCGCGAATCTGCACCTGCTGAGATAGCGGAATGGCGCGAGCCGTCCGGTGTTTTCGTCGTGCAAGGTGGCCAGACCGGAGGGCTTGCGCCCAATGTCCCCCGAGTTGTGGCCAATCAAGCGGCACGCGTTAGCGTCCGGTTCTCGATCATCCGGAAAACCGCGAGCTAACGCTCGGCGGCTGATGACAACTCGGGGACCATTGGGCTTGCGCCCTGCCGGTACCTTGTTCAGCAGTGCGACGGTTACCGCTGGCTGAGAGCGATGATGATTCCGGCGATCGCAAGCCCTGCCAGAACCGCGAACAGGATCTTGACCCAGCTCCAGGGGCGTTCGCCCTGCACCTCACCGGTGGCCGCGTTGACCACGATCTGGAACGTCTTGTCGTTGTAGCGGTACGCGAGCAGCCAGACGGGCAGCAGCAGGTGTTTGAAGGTGATCGCGCTGTACTGCGTGTCGACTGAGTGGACTCGCTGCGTGTCGCCGCCGATTCGGTTTCGGACGTCTTTGTCGAGTGCCGCTTCGATGCGCGACCGGGCTTCGTTAAAGCCTTCGTCGAGTTCGGTCTCGTAGGTCCGGGCGAAGAAGCCGGCCAGAGCCTCCTGCGTGAATGGGACGCACTTCTGGAGCGGCCATGGTTCCAGGCGGTCCATCAGCGTTCGCGGCAGGCCACGCGACGCGAGGATCAGCACGTCGTCAAAGAAGCGGTCGAACGCTCCGGAGGCCGGGTACCAGCGGGTTTTCATCACGCGATGCTCTTTGTCGCCCTGTTTGACGGTCTCCCAGTAGTGCTCGCCCCGCTGGCCGCGATACCTCGTGAAGGTCATCGAATCGAAGGTCCAGAAGGGTGTGTAGACCCCGTTGAACTTTCCCTGCACACCGCGCTGCTTAAAGTCGTTCGGGGCGAACCAGCGGGACTGAACCCAGAGGCCGAGATTGGCTTTTGCTTTGTCTCGCTCGATCAGAAACGGCAAGACACCATCGACAGGGATGCGATCCTGGGCGTCGTGGACGTTCTCGCGCTGAACCGGGGACGCGCAGTAGGGGCACTCGGAACTGGTCAGCGATCCCTGAAAGACGACGGTCCCTCCGCAGGCGTCGCAGCGGAGTTCGCTCTGGCCACTCTCAGGTTCCCGATCACGCAAACGCAGGTCGCGAATGCGGGTGAGCATCGACCGGAAGTCCTGCTCGTCGACGGTCGCGTCCTCTGCGAATTCGAGCTGCTTCTCGAAGCCGCAGTATGGGCACTTGAGGTCCTGCTGGCCGATGTGGAATTCGAGGTCGGCCCCGCAGCCCTCGCACGGGAATTTCCGTCCGCGACCATCGTCGATGAGTTCGCCAGGTTTTGCGTCGGAATCACTCATTGCGGGTTCTCAGTCGGGGACTTTGTCGGCTCAACGACGGATGCAGCGGGGGTCGAAGACTCGTCAGAAGGTCTGAAACACGGGCGACCTCGGCTTCGGATCAAACTCAGGACACTGACGGTTCCGTGGTTCGCCAGAAGGCTTTGCGCGAACGACCCAGTTTGCCACTGGGATGTCAAAGTGTGCCAGTTTTCCGGGTTTTGACCAGTAAATCGATTGTGCTGGTTGTGCCGGACGGTCGATGAAGAGTGAGACATGCCTCCGGCGCGCCGCGTCACGGATTCCGTGATGGGGTTGTCGGTGCAGGGAGTCGACCGCCTTTCAGGGAGGGAAGGCAGTCGCGCGATCCTCTTCCGTGGATCAGGACAGAGCGCAATGAATGGAGTGAGAGGCTGGGCGGAGTGGCTGCGTCGAGGGAACGTGCGGCCAAATCGTCCCAAACGAAATCAACGTCGTCGGCTGTTTTCGTCGCTGTTATGCGCGGCGGCAATGGCGACGGTCGGGATGACGACTGGCTGCGGTTTTTCGCGTCAGGCGGACGACTCGTGGTCTGAATCGGGCGCCGGGTACTACGAAGCCGCGTCGACTCAGATCGAGTATCCAGACGTCGAAACACCCCTCAACACGGATGTGCTGGATACCGCACCGCCGCTGTCGATCGTCGACGATCGCGAGATCGAATACGAATTCATGTCGCTGCAGGAAGCCGTGCAGACCGCGCTGATGAATTCACGCGTGCTCCGCGACCTGGGCGGGACGGTGCTTCGCAGCCCGGACGACATCGACACAAACTACGACGTTGCGCTGCGCGAACTTGACCCGCGCTTCGGCGTCGCGGCAGCTCTCAGCGAATTCGACGCCCAGTTCGGACTGTCGGCCTCCGTCGAAAAGAACGACCGACCACTGAATAACCAGATGGTCGGTGCTCTCGCAACGAAACTCAAACAGGACTACTCGGTCGTCCAGTCGCAGATTACCAAGCGGGCGGCAACTGGTACTCAGCTGACTTTCCGCAACCTCACGGAGTACGACTACAACAACACGCCGTCGAACCGCTTCTTCACGCCAGGCGACCGGGGATCGCAGGCCTGGGAAACGCTGCTTGATATGGAAGCCCGCCAGCCGCTGCTGCAGGGCAACGGATCGAACTTCCTGCGAATCGCTGGT
>JAPOLP010001198.1 GCA_029977045.1 Planctomycetota bacterium | reverse complement strand
GGTAGTAGTTGGTCGCGGCGTTCTGGAATGTGCCGCCATTTGCGCCCAGCAGTTCGCGAACCATCTGGTCGGTCGGCATGTTGGTAGCGATGCGTTCCTGCAGCCAGTTGTAGTAGCGGAGCATCGGCTTGTAGGCGATCTCGTTCGTCGTCCGAATCTGGAGCAGCTCGGCCCACTTCATCACCCACACTTCGACGAACTCTTTGCGGCTGAGCAGGTCGTCAACCAGCTTCTCGCGTTTCTTCGGGTCAGCGTCTGCCATGAAGGCGTTGTACTCTTCAACTGTTGGCAGAACGCCGCAGATGTCGAGGCTGGCTCGTCGCAGGTATTCCTCGTCAGAGCAGACTTCAGAGGCAACGATTCGCAGCTTGTTGAGTTTGCCGTAAACAAGTTCGTCAACGTAGTTGTTGGTCGGCGTTTTCGGGTCGGAGTACTGCAGGCCTTTCGGCAGTGTGATGAAGTGACGTCCGACCGTGTGGGTCTCGAAGCGAGCCATGATGAAGGCTTCGCCGCGTTCGCCGGCAGTAACCAATCCGTCAGCCGAAACGCTGGCAGACGTATCGTTGTTCGAGAGGAAAACGGCGAGGTTTGTGACGTCACGATCAGTGCCGTCCGAGTACTTCGCTCGCACCGTCAGACGTTGCGTGGTCTCTGGGCCGTCCAGCACAGCCGCTGGCGGGTACAGTTCAACTGAGACGACCTTCGGCACTTCCCCCTGGTCGTTGAGAGCACCGGTTTTCATCCAGCGCATCATCGTGTCGTAGTACTCGCTGTCCGTACCAAACCGCTTGCCACCTGTGTGCGGGACTGAGCCGACCGACTTGGTCATCAGCAGGCTGTCTTCCGGGATCGCCAGGTTGAGCCGTCGACCGGGCATTTCCCGAGAGATGCGGAAGTGGTCGCCGTCTGGATCGAAACCGAAGAGCGACAGACGGAAGCCGTCTTTCCCGCGAGCGGCACCGTGGCAGCTACCGGTGTTGCAGTTCGACTTCATGAAGATCGGCATGATGTCGAGCTTGAAGCTGACGGGACGATCCGCCGCTGCCTGCTCGACCTTAATCGGCACGACCTTGCTGAGGCCCGCGTACTCGACGGTCAACTGCCCTTCGCCATCAGCAGCCGGATGCAGCGTGTGGCCTTCCAACTTCACGATGTTCGCGTTGCTGAGCGTGACCTTCGCGTCCGCTGTTACGTCCTGCGTCAGGCCGTTCGGAAACGCGACCTGGACCACGAACGACTGGCGGTCGCGCAGCGTGTTGAGGTGGACGTCGGCCGGATAGACCTCAAGCGACGTCGGAGCATCTGCGGCAGCAGCAACACTCGGAACGAGAATGGCCAGAGCCAAAGACGCGAGCGACCAGGAGATTCGACGGATCATGTCTCTCATCCTCGATGAGCAGTCCAGTGATTGATTGAAAACGCAGCGGAAAACGAGACTCGTCACGGGCCGGACGTTCGCCGTCCCGCGACGAGATC
>JAPOLP010000916.1 GCA_029977045.1 Planctomycetota bacterium | reverse complement strand
CCGCAACATCCTTGCCGCCGGACTGAGGCCCGAAGTTGGCCGAGCCGAACAGGACCGTCGGCTCAGTGTTTTCTGACAGGCCAGTGAAGTCGACACGGACTTCCGCCGTCACGCTGATGTCGGCCCCGCGCAGGTCTTCCGGAACGATCATGTAAGTCTGAGTGAACTCGCCCGGCTTCAGCGCCAGCGGCAGAGCGCCGGAATACTCGGCGGCGTCTTTGGCCCAGTAATGCTGCGGCATCCACCAGCCAGCGTCGGACATCGAGTACTGAATCGACGACGCCAGCAGGTCTTCGTGAGAGCCGATCTTTGTGAGAACGTCGCGCGCATACTTTCGATCTGCATCCGTACCTGGACCGGGGAAGAGATTGAACGAGTAGATGCCGTCTGCTCCGTCGGCCCATAAGCGGCTGGCGGCTCCGAACCAGGCTTCCGGCGGCTGCTTTGTCGATTCGCCGCGAGGTGGCCGGTACATCAGGCCGGACTGACTGAGGCACGGATAAACGGGCACGTCGTGCCGATGTCCGAGTTCGATCAGTTGCTTCGCCGGCAGGTCGAACGTGATGTAACCGCCGCCGAGAGCCATCACGTCGACGAGGCTCTCTTCCAGCCACGCAGCGATGTCGATGCCGATGCGGCGGCACAGTTCGACCGTTGACGGGACCCGCACGCTCAGCAGCAGCGGCTTGCGCTGCTTTTCGCTTTCCCGCATAACGAGCGATCGGATTGAGCGAACGTGCTGCGTCAGAATCTCGACCTGTGCTTCCTTGGCGGGTTGTCCTTCGTAAGCCGTCCGGAAGTAGAACGGAGCCCGCATGAAATCGAGTTCGACGCCGTCGACATCATAGTTCTGCAACACCTCTTCAATGATCGCCACAATCCGAGGTTGCACGTCGGGATGCTCAAAGTCGACGAGGCTCCATAGTCGGCGGCGGTCGTCGAACTGCCGGGACTTTTCCAGCGTCGACATCACTCGCCCCGGAGCCTGCCGCTTCCAGTCCGACACAAAGGCTGGCGTCCAGGCATCGTGGATGTCGTTCATCCGCAGCGTCCAGAACGTTTCCAGACCGTGCTGCCGCGCGAACTCGCTCGACATCCGCAGGCCGTCGGTCTTCTGTTCGAGAAACGCTTCCAGATTGTTGCCGGCAAACGTGCCGGACTTCGCGCGAAAGATCTCGGCGACGCGCGTGTCGTGAGTGAAGTGATTAAAGCTCTGCGTCGTGCAGTAGAAGATGCTGTCGACGTGCGTGTTCAGCAGCGGCGTGTGGCGAACGTCGAGGAACGACTCGATCGTGTTGGCGCCCTGCGTCCAGATGTCGTCGCCGTCGTTGTTGAAGATGACTCTTCGCCGACGCCGGGCCGCCTGTTTGCGAGCAGCATTCAGTACTTCCGTTTCCGCAGCGGCCAGAGGAGTCGCCAACTCACAGAAGCCGGTGGCGACAACGCTTCCGGCGACCAAACCTGCCAGAAACTCGCGACGGTTTGGACCTGTTGCGTGGTGGTGAGTCGGCTGCATGTCAGGCTCTCCGATGTTGAGGGCAGTCGGCGACGTCACACCATCCCAATCAAGACGTTTCGATTCGCTGCTACATCGGGACACGGGTGTCGTCGAGGATCTGGCGGATGACGCCCCGGGCTCGTTCGCGCTGGCCTTCGCGGACCAGGCCGCGGCAGACGACTCGGTGGGCGAGTACCGGGACGGCGAGTTGCTTCACATCGTCGGGCGTGACGTAGTCGCGGTTTTCGAGAAACGCTCGTGCCTGAGTCGCTCGGCTGAGTGTCAGCGCACCGCGCGTGCTGACGCCGAGCGTCAGTTCGGCGTGCTCGCGCGTGGCCGTCACGATGCGCAGCAGGTAATCGCTGATGGCGTCGTCGACGCGGACTTCGCGCACCTGCTTCTGCAGTTCGTGCAGTTGCGCGGCATCGAGGACCGGTTCGAGTGTTTCAACTGGCTCGCCGGCGCGGTGGCAGGCGAGGACCTGCTTCTCGACGTCGAAGTCCGGGTAGCCGATCGAGATGCAGAGCATGAAGCGGTCAAGCTGGTTTTCCGGCAGCGGAAACGTGCCCTCGAACTCGAACGGGTTCTGCGTCGCGATGACGAAGAACGGCGGGACGAGCGGGTGCGTCGTGCCTTCAATCGAAACCTGCCGCTCGTTCATGGCTTCCAGCAGAGCACTCTGAGTTCGCGGCGTCGTCCGGTTGATTTCGTCAGCCAGCAGCACATTCGTGAACAGCGGCCCGCGACGGAACTCGAACTGCCCGAGGTTCGGCAGGAAGACGCTTGACCCGAGAATATCCGACGGAAGCATGTCCGGCGTGAACTGCAGCCGCGTGAAGCTGCAGTCGATGCTGCGGGCGATCGCCTTCGCCAGCGATGTTTTGCCGACACCCGGAGCATCCTCGATTAACAGGTGCCCCTGAGCGAGCAGTGCAATCAGCGAAAGCCGCACAGCCTCGGTCTTGCCGAGCACGGCCGACTCCACATTGCCAATCAGCCGGGCGACTTCCGGATGAGTTTCAGACACGAAGCACTCCCGCGAGTTGCGAAGTCAGAGGAGAATCAAAGAAGGGGCGGGAATTGTGTCACGTGGCGGGAGCATCTCGCTAGAGACCGCAGCGTGATTCTGGCAGAACGGGGTATTCATTCAGTCTGAATTACGGCTGACGGTGCCAGAGTGAAACGAAGGCGAGAGGAACAGCATCTCCAGAACCAACCTTGTACCGCGCGGTGTTCTGCCTGCGATTCCACGGCTTCTCTGACTCTTACTGAATGGGAGCTGCAAGCCCAGCTCCAAATGCTGCAATCAGCACCCCCGCCATGCTCACGCCAAACCACGTGCGCGCCTCATCCCAGCGAGATATCAGCCAGTAAAGTGGATAAAAAGGAACAAACAGAAAGAGTAATCCGACCACGATGTCTTCGCGAAATGCCTGAACAATCAAGGCAACATTTCCGACAAGCACTACCACATACCCCAAGAACAGCAGCCCGACGCCAAGCGGACGTGCCGCTCCTGAAGCGGCTTGCCCAAGTGTCACCGCTAGGGCGACAACAACTCCAAATCCGACCAAT
>JAPOLP010000317.1 GCA_029977045.1 Planctomycetota bacterium | reverse complement strand
CGCCGCTTCACGCTGGGACTGCTCAAGCAGCACCCGAGCCAAAAGCACAGTCTCGTGATGAAACGCCGCATGGCCGGCTGGAACCCCGCCTTCCTCGCCGAAATCCTCTTCGCGCAAACAACTTAGTGTGCGCTGGCCCTGTTCTTGCCTCGCTTTGATTTCTTCTTCGGGGGTTCTGGTGTGTCGGACGATCCACCCGCCAACAGCTCACCCAGCGAAGGTCTTTCGTTCTTGTTTTCGCTTTCGCTGTCGGACTCCTCGTAAGCCCGCCCGGCTGCGATCAGCCGCGATTGGTCGCGCTGCTGTTCCCAGGCGATCAGCGTTGTCTCTTCCTGCTCGTCCGCGGTTGGCGTGTCGACGGTCATCCGCAACGGGATGTAAAGCTGCCGCAGCGCGAACTTCTGCATGGCCAGATGCCGGTCGTCTTCCGGCAGGTTGGCCAGGTCCACGATGTCGACCGCCGCCAGCGCGGCATGGCGATAGACGTTGACGAGTGCTTTTTGTCGAAGAGTCAGACCGCCGGGCGATGTGTTCGAAGCAACAGGTTTGCGTTTGCCCCGTCGCGGCTGTTCGATCGTCTCAGCCCGCGTGCCTTCGTCCTTGTTCAACCTGCAGCTCTGATGATCCGGGATGAATTCCCAACCGCTGCCCTCGCGTTTGACGGATGATCGCGGCCAGTGCCGCAACTTGGCCTGTGTCTTCTGGAATTCGATCCGTCCCGCCGCTCGATTTGTTTTCCGCCGGAAGGAGTCTCGATGGGCTCCATGCTGAACAGAGAATTGCCCTGCCACTGTCGCAGTGGTTTGCCGCCACCGGTACTCGTCGAGCGGACCACGTTCTCGTGCATGTGGCCGAACAGGTGGACGGCAAAGCGACCGGCCGGGTTGATCTCCGGGTAGACCTCGTCGCGACCGCGATCGTCCAGCCACTCTGGCCCCTGATGAGTCAGCAGCAGGCAGACGTCGTGCTCGGCGATCCAGGCCGGCAGATCTCCGCCGCAGGCTGTGGTCGCCTGTCGGAGGTCCCACGCCAGTTTGCCCGTGTAATCACCGCCGGCCAGTTGCAGGAACGTGGTGTTCAGCCCCAGCACGCCGACTCGTCGCTCTTCAGCGAGCTCCAGCGACAGTGCGAAGTCGCCCGGCAACAGACCCTCAGCCGGGAACACGCGCCGTGCGAACTCATTGTCCTCCCGCCGGCGAAGAAAGTTCTCGAAGGCGATGTTGACGACGGCCCGGTATTCGCCGTTGGGCTCGGACCAGAACTCGTCGGCCACATTCGCGAACAGTTCGGGCTTCAGCAGAAACTTTTCGGCGGCGGACGGCGTGCGTCCGATTGCCGGTCGGACCAGATCGTGATTGCCCGGCACGGCCTGCAGCACCGCATCGCCAGACCCAAGTTCCGCCAGCTTCTCCCACAGCGGCCCGAGCACTCGTCGTCCAGTCGCTGGTACTCATCACGGCTGCCCTTCTGCACGAAGTCGCCGGTGAACAGCACGGCGTCCCACGGCGCGCACTTCTCGCTGAGTTTCGCCAGGTCGTCAAAGAACGCCGCCTTCACGGTCGGCCAGAGTTCTTTCTGACCGGACAGGCCGAAGTGCAGATCGGTCAGGTGCAGCCAGTTGAAACCGGGATTGCTCATCAGTGTAGCCCTGCAGTTTGGGCAGCCGTTCACGCCGACGGAACAGTTCTGCAACGAAACGAACTGCTTGTACGGGCACAGGGTACAGAAAGGCTGACTGCGCGGACAAATATATCGACGTGAGTCCCGGTTCGTGAGACGAGTTCAAGAGGTAGGTCGCTGCTGTGAAGCGACTGGCGTTTTGAGGCCTGACTTGCTGCAGCGTAGCTGCCAGAGGCAATCCCTGTGTGGGACAAGCAGTACGATGCGCGCGTGCTGACTACCACACTGAAGGCACCGGGAATCTGTACTTGGGCCGGTCCTGGACGCTTTCCGTTGAGGCAGACGACTACCTGCGGATCGTCGAGGCGTAGAACGGAATTCATTCCGTTCCGTGATGCACTGACGCGAGGGAACGGAATGAATTCCGTTCTACAACTGAGTTGCCGAGCATGGCGACCTCACCCTCGGTGAGCCCAGTTGTGCGAGCGGCGCCAAGGGTTTTCCTGGTCAACCGGGCAGAGGTGGGCTCGCTGCATAATTGCATCCGCAAAGGTAGCCCCGTACGGAAGCAGGTGCATTGTCACCAAGTCAGCCGCTCGAAGCCTGAGGGATGCGGAGCCTGTTTGGATGCTGATTCGCGGGCCTCTTCAGAGCTTGACGCCCATGTCGGCGCGGAAGACTTTCATATCTTCCCAGACGTCTTTTTTGGCGGAGGGCTGGCGGAGCAGGTACGAGGGGTGGTAGGTGCAGAGGACCTTGATGCCCTTGTAGTCGAAGAACTCGCCTCGCATTTTGCCGATGGCGGCTTTTGTGTCGAGCAGGTTGTGGGCGGCGCAGGAGCCCCAGCAGACGATGTATTTTGGGTTGACGATCTCGATCTGGCCGTCGAGGAACTCGCGGCAGTTGGCGGCTTCCTCGGGGCTGGGAGTGCGGTTACCGGGCGGGCGGCAGCGGAGGATGTTGCAGATGTAGATCTCTTCGCGAGTCAGCTTGCTCGCCGTAATGATGTCGTTGAGCAGCTTACCGGCTCGACCGACAAATGGTTCGCCCTGGCGGTCCTCGTCCGCGCCTGGAGCTTCGCCGATGAACATGATCTCGGCTTCCGGGTTCCCGACACCGAAGACCGTCTGAGTCCGCGTGTCCGCGAGTTCCTGGCAGTGGCGGCAGGCCGCGACGCGTTCGGCCAGACTGGTCAGTTGGGTCTCGCGTTCGGAACGGGACAGGCTGGAACACGGTCGCTGGGCATCGGACATGTCGGCGGAGAATCTTTTCGGAAGGGCGGCGGACGGTTGAGAAAACTGGCGGACAGGCACGTAGTCGGACTGCGAAGGGGCGGCCTCGCGACGCGGTTCGGACGCTGGCGGCGTTGCGGCTGGGCGGGGCTGCGATGCTGCAGGTGACGGCGTTCGGGTCACGGGCTCTCTGGCCGGAGTCGAAGTCGCCGCCGGCTTTTTCGGAGCGGTTTCAGCTTTAGGGGGCTGCGAGATCGCGGCAACGAGATCGGAGACGTCGACCGGGACGTGCGTGACACCTGCTCGCCGCAGGTCTTCGAGCTTCTGTCTGAGCATCCTCCGCGGATTCACGCTGACGACTCCGTTCACGATTTGTTGGACAGCTAGACGTTATAGCGGAACGGCGCGAGCCGTCCGGCATTTGTTTGCTGGTTCAGCGACCGACCGGGCGGCTTGCGGCGCTCCGCTAAGAAGTATGCGACGACAAACCGCTACCGTTCACCGGGCTCAGTCGCCGCAGACTGTCGGGCATTCGGAGTTCGTTGAACAGTGCGCGGCGGCGAATTCTGCGACGGTTTCGATGGCCTGCCGCATGGCTGCTGCGTCGATCACGTGGACGTCGATCGGTGAGCCCACGCCTTCGAGCATCGTGACGGTCAGGCGACCGCCGAGGTGCTGGCGGAATTCTTCGAGGCCGTTGAAGAGCTCGTCGACGCGGTGCAGGGCAGGGTGGTCGAGTGGCAGGCCCAGGTTCGCCAGGCAGTGCAGGACTCGGTCGGCGTCCTGCTGTGGGAAGCCGTGAACCAGCGACGAGTAGACTGAGTCGACGGCGACGCCGATCCCGACAGCCTCGCCGTGCCGCAGTTCGAAGTTCGTCATCACTTCGAGCTTGTGCGCCGACCAGTGGCCGTAGTCGAGCGGTCGGGCTTCGAGAGCCTCAAACGGGTCGCCGCCGTGCGTGATATGGTTGAGATGATGCACCGCAGAGCGACGGATCAGTGGAGCGCACGTCGCCCAGTCGCGGGCAGCGATCTGTTCGGCGTTCTCGCACAGATAGTCAAATAGCTGGCGTTCCTTGAGCAACGAGACTTTGACGGCTTCCGAGAAGCCGCAGACGAAGTCTCGGTCGGGCAGGGTGTCGAGCAGGGCAGCGTCGTTGATAACGGCCCACGGGACGGCGAACGATCCGACCCAGTTCTTCTTTTCAAACAGGTTGACGGCGTTCTTGACACCAACGGCGGAATCGGCCTGAGCGAGTGTCGTTGTCGGAATACGGATCAGGCGAATGCCTCGGTGAGCGATAGCTGCGGCGAATCCGACGGCGTCGAGAACCGCTCCGCCGCCGATCACGATGACATAGCTGCGGCGGTCGAGATCCGCGAAGTTCATGCACTTGAGCATCCGCTCGATGATATGGATGTCGTTCTTGACAGCTTCGCCGCCGGGGACTGTCTGGATATTGCCGGGTGTCAGAAAGCGGTCGGCGTTCGATTCGCAGAAGTTCTCGACGCGGTCAGCAAGATCGGGAATAGCGGCGGCGACGCACTCATCGAGCCAGACTTGCACACGCGGAATGCGGTCGCCGGAAGCTTCGATCACGTCGAGCAGGACGTCCTGATCGATGCCCAGCACGTCGTCCGTAAAACGGAGGCGATGTGTGAAGGGCACGGCAAACGGTACGTCGACGTGGCGATCATCAGCGGGCTGTGGCATGTGGCGTAACTCCGGGCGGGATGGGAGTTTCGCTGCGGCAAGGCAGCTCGGCGGGAACCGGTTTGGAAATCGAGCCAACCGGCGGGATCGGCCATTCTGCCGAGTGAGATGAGCCCCTTCAACCGCTTGCCGGGCATCGCCGCGACCAGACGATCAGGTCGTGCCGGTTCGACCGGCGAGTCGTGCGGCAACCGCTACCAGCGGTACAGGGCGGTGCCCCAGGTCAGGCCGGCACCAAAGCCGCACATCAGGATGACGTCGCCGTGCTGAATTCTCCCGGAACGCATGGCTTCGTCGAGGCACAGCGGGATTGAACCAGCGGACGTGTTGCCGTAGCGGTCCAGATTGAGAGCAACTTTCTCGGCAGGAATCCCGAGTCTGTCCATCGCGGTCTGTACGATCCGGATATTCGCCTGGTGGAGTACGAACAGACTGACGTCGGCGGCAGTCAGGCCGGCCTTTTCGAGGACCAGGTCGATCGATTCCTGAACGACGCGGACGGCCCATTTGAAGACGTTCCGACCGTCCATCTTCAGGAAGTGACGGCCAGCGGCGATATCGTCTGCTGTGTTCGGGTTGCGAGTTCCGCCAGCCGTGCATTCGAGCAGCGGACCACCGCTGCCGTCAGCTCCAAGCTGGTACGCGATGAGGCCCTGGTCCGGTTGGCCCTGCCTCAGCAGGACGGCTCCGGCTCCGTCGCCGAACAGCGGGGCGATTGTTCGATCCTTCTGGTCGACGACACGGCTGTTGGTGTCCGCTCCGATAATCAGCGCCAGTCCGGAGTTGCCAGTGACAACAAACTGAGCGCCCGTCGCCAGTGCGTAGACGAAACCGGAGCAGGCCGCCTGGACGTCGAAGGCGGGGCAATCGAGTCCAAGACGCGTCTGCACGAGACACGCGGTCGACGGACAGAGGAAGTCGCCGGTGAACGTGCCGACGATCAGTAGATCAATTTCCGACTTGTCGACGCCGGCGTGATCGATCGCTTCCTCAGCGGCGGCGACGGCCATGTCGGACGTTGCCAGATGTGCGGGAGCGTGACGGCGGGAAAGGATGCCGGTTCGCTGCTGGATCCATTCGGGATCAAAGCCGCGCTCAGACTGCAGGCACTCGTTTGTCACAATGCTGTCTGGTACGAAGGAACCGCAGCCGACGATCTGGAAGCCCATCAGCGTGCGTGTGCGGTCGGAAACGAGCGTCCGCTCAGCTGGTTCGATTTCTTTACCGACAGATACCCTGGATGCGTTGTCTGTGTTTGGGGCGGGCGACGCAGAGTCACTCGACGCAACGGGCTTTGCCTCGTCGCTTCGGTCGTCCGATTTTGCTGAGGCAGCCTGCTCAGCGGACGGCGAACTCTGGTGCATTAGAGGAAACTCCTGAGACGGCAGTCGTCAGTGTTGGCGGGATTTGAGCGGCGAAAGTCGCTGGCGAGGGAGTATATGGGGCCAAAATCTGAGAAACCAGACAGTCTGCACGCGTAGGGAGATACTGATCGCAAGCGATCCGGACACGCAGACTGCAGGCCAAAGCGACGGTTCTGCGGGTTGGGAAAACTCGTGATACGTCCGACGATCCGCGGCGAGTGACCTCAATCTCCGTCTGAAGGAACACGGATTCAGAAAACCCATTTCCCCGGTTTCCTGCGGTTGCTGCCCGGGATGAGTCGCGGGACACTCCGGCCCAGAGGTTCGTTCCGGAGGCTTTCATGCTGTCGCGTTTTGTCATGAACTACATCGAACGTCATCAGGTGCCAGCGAACCAGTTGCTGCATCTGGTTGGCGTGCCGTTGACGTTTGTTGTGTCGGTCATCCTGCTGACTCGTGAGGAGTCGGCCTGGGCTGCAGGTGCGTTTGTCGGCGGCTACGTTCTGCAGTTCATCGGCCACGCCATTGAAGGCAACGACGCGGGTGAGACGATCCTGATCAAGAAGCTTCTCGGGAGGCCATACCGCGAATTCCGTCCCGGTTACGGCCCGCATGGTGACTCAGCAGGGGAAAGCGACGAGTCGCCAGTCTGAACCACTTGAACGACATTCGTGTGTT
>JAPOLP010000928.1 GCA_029977045.1 Planctomycetota bacterium | reverse complement strand
CTGCCACGACCACATGTACGACCCGATCGCGAACCGCGAGTACTACCAGTACCGCGCGATCTTTGAGCCTTACAACGTGCGAACCGACCGCGTGCCGGGCCAGACTGACGTCACAAAGAACGGCCTGTCTCTGGCCTTCGATCAGAACCTCGATGCAAAAGCGTTCGTCTTCCGGCGTGGCAACGATAAGTACCCGATCGAGGACGACCCGCTCAACGCGACGATCCCGGCGATGTTTGGAGAAGGTGCCTTTGATGCGGCACCAGTCGAACTTCCCGTCGAGGCCTGGTATCCCGGTTTCCGCGAATTCGAGCAGCAGGAAGCGCTGGACGTAGCTCGCAAGGCCGTCGATGCAAAGGAACGAGCGGCCACGACGGCTCAGGAAAAACACGCTGCTGCTGAGCAACTCGTTGCGAAAATGCGTGACGCCGAGCCGAAGGGCGCAGCGAGTTCGGATGAAAAAAAGCCGCCGGTTGACACCGCCCCGGTAGCAAACGCGAAGCAGACAGTACTCGAGGACCAGTTTGCCAGGCGGCGTGACGATCTCTGGTCGTTCGGGCGGGGTGACTGGGAGTTCAAAGACGGGCACCTAGCGCAGAAGGCGGTCGGTGCTGAACGCCGAACGCTGACGTCGAAGCTTCCACTGCCGCGTGACTTTTCGGCGACGTTCGTGTTTCGGATTCTCGGCGGCGAGCAGTGGAAATCGGTCGGCGTCGATTTCGACGTTCGCGATGGCGACTCGGCACAGACGGTCTATCTGAGCGCGTACGCGGGCGGCCCGAAGGTGCAGTACTCGCACCGAGCGGGCGGCAACGTCACTTACCCGCAGGACGCTCAGAAGGCCCTGCCGATCCAGGCCGGGAAGGTTCACACACTGCGGGTCGACGCCGTTGATCGGTTGCTCAACGTGTCAGTCGACGGAGAACTGCAACTGAAGTATCGCGTTCCGGTTGAACGTGCTGACGGGACATTGTCGGTCTGGGCTTTCGACGCGGCAGCCGAGTTCCACTCCGTCAGAGTCGATGCTCTGCCGGCAGGTACGGAACTCGGAGAACCAAGTCAGCCGGCTCCGAAGTCTGAGATGCCGCAAACACTGGCTGAGGCCGAAGCAGCGAGGAATATCACAGGAAAGCAACTGGCTGCTGCGACCGCCGCATTGACCGCTGCTCGGGCAGAACTGGATTCCGTGACGGCGAAGATCGCTGCCGACAACGCGAAATACGGTCGTGACACGACTGGCAATGCGACGCAACTTGCCCGGGCAGCATCTGCCGCCGAAGGCCTCGCTACACGCGAAGCGATTCAGGCCGAACTGGCAACTGCCGAGGCGGATCTGTTCGCGAGCGAGGCTCTCGCCGATGCGGCAGCGAAAAAGAAAGCCGTCGATGCGGCGACGAATAAGCAGGCTGCCGCTCAGAAGAAGATTGACGAGCTGGCGAAGAATCCGCACGACGAAACCAGCACTGCGTACTCGGCGTTTGGACCGGTTTATCCACAGACGAGTACTGGCCGGCGACTTTCTCTGGCCCGCTGGATTGCGTCGAAGCAGAACCCGCTGACCGCTCGCATCGCGGTCAACCAGATCTGGATGCGACACTTCGGCGAGCCGCTCGTTCCGACGATCTTCGACTTTGGAATGAACGGCAAGCCGCCGATACATCCGGAAGTGCTCGACTGGCTGGCTGCTGAGTTCGTTGACAGCGGCTGGAGCATGAAGCATCTGCACCGGCTGATCGTCCTCTCGAAGACCTATCAGCTTTCGTCTTCCGATCAGGACGCCGCGACGCGCAACCTCGAAGTCGACCCTGACAACCGGTTGCTCTGGCATGCGAACGTGAAACGTCTCGAATCCGAAGTCGTCCGCGACAGCGTGCTGGCGGTTTCCGGAAAGCTCGATCGCCAGGCCGGCGGCCCGGAACTCGACGAGAACACCGGGCTGACGACAACGCGGCGCAGCATTTACTACCGGCACGCCCCTGAGAAATTCATGACGTTTCTCGAACAGTTCGACTCGGCCAGTCCCGACGAGTGCTACCGCCGTAACGAAACGATCGTGCCGCAGCAGGCACTCACGCTGATGAACAGCCAGCTCGCCATCGAGCAGGCACGGCATCTGGCGAAGTCACTGGCCGAGAGCCAGCAGCCTTTTGTCGAAGCACTCTTCCTCCGCGTTCTGCTGAGAAAGCCAACCGACGCCGAACAGCAAACCTGCGCAGAGTTTCTTGCTCAGCAGACAGTTCGCTTCGCGAAGGCGGCTGACCTGGCGACGTTCGACAATGGCCCGAAACTGAACGTCGCTCCGTCAGCTGATCCCGCTCAGCGAGCCCGCGAAAACCTGGCTCACGTCCTGCTCAACCACAACGACTTCGTCACGGTACGGTGATCCATAGTCGTTGATCGCTCCGCGATCGAAACGGAATGACCACGGCGTTGCGATCGCTGAGCGATCAACGACTTTCAGCTTCTGCTACCCAAACTGGTTCTGAGGTTTCTTTCTATGCGTGTCTGCACTGCTCTTCTGCTGACTGTCCTATGTGCCGTCCCGGCATTCGCCGCCGAGGAGTTTGGTAAGCCAAACATCGTCATGATCCTTGTCGACGATCTTGGCTACGGCGATCTGAGCTATATGGGAGCGAAGGATCTGCGGACGCCGCACGTTGACAGTCTCGCGGCGGACGGGATTCGCTTCTCGAACTTCTACGCGAACTGCCCCGTTTGCTCGCCGACGCGGGCCGCTTTGCTGACGGGCCGGTATCAGGATCTGGTCGGTGTCCCGGGCGTCATCCGAACTCATGCGGACAACAACTGGGGGCACCTCATTGAGTCGGCAGTGCTCATTCCTCAGCCGTTAAAGCAGGCTGGTTACCACACGGCAATCGTCGGGAAGTGGCACCTCGGACTGGAATCGCCGAATACGCCGATCGATCGCGGCTTCGATCACTTCCACGGATTCCTCGGCGACATGATGGACGATTACTACAACCATCGCCGGCACGGCAACAACTACATGTACCGCGACCG
>JAPOLP010001128.1 GCA_029977045.1 Planctomycetota bacterium | reverse complement strand
TTCGGCACGACTCCCTGCTGCATCAGAGCGTGAGCGACCGGAAAGCTGAAGCTGCCGGAACCGTGTCCCAGATCGAGCAGGACACCTCGCCGCAACGCGTCGCGGGCTTCGGGAAGCAGTTGCAGTTTGTCGTCAACGAGCCCGCAGCGTTTGCCGTGAAAGCAGTGTGTCAGGACGTCGCCTGGTCCGAGAGCTTCCAGAACCTGCGCGGTCGTGAGTGTGGAATTCGGGCTGTGAATGACCAGCGGCACGCCAGCGACGTCGGCGGCCTTGCGGGCAAGGCTCAGTCCGGCGGCTTCATTCTGACCGCCGCGTGCCAGATCGTCGGTGCAGCGAATCTTGATGCCGACAGCGCAGTCGCGGTGCCGCTCGATGGCGGCGGCAGCACAGTCGATGTCGCACCAGTCCAGATCGTGCAGCTCGCCGAGAGCCGGAGATGGTCCGGGCGGCGTGCTGATCATGCCCTGAGCGGCGATGTGGACGAGCCCGAAGATGCGCGTTTGCGAGCGGTTGATGACGAACTGCCGGAACCCGTCCCAGGTCAGACCGCCTGCCGTGCCGAAGTCGAGAACGGTTGTGACACCACGAGCCAGGCAGGTTGAATCCGGATCAACTCCGAAGTGGCTGATGTGCGGGTAAACGTGGACGTGAAAATCGATCAGTCCCGGCACGACCAGCAGACCGCTGCAGTCGACGGTCTCTTTCGCAATGGCTTCGCTGCCCGGTGGGAGAATCTCGCGAACGCGGCCCGCCGTGATGGCGACGTCGGCGAGTTCGTGTCGATTGGCAGCGGGATCAATCAGAGTTCCGTTCTTCAGCAGCAAATCAAAGTTGGTCATGCGGGGTTCCAGGAGTCGTGGAACGGAATTCATTCCGTTCAGAGATGCAGTTTTTCAATGACCGTTTCGTGACGACCGGCGAGTTACAGAAAACTGCGAGATACAGGGAACGGAATGAATTCCGTTCTACGGGTTAGCCCAGCAGCTCGGGGCGGACCTGGCCGTCGCCGGCGATCGGATAGGGGCGACCGGTCTGATCGGGGACGGTGGCGGACGCCGGGTAGCCGAGCAGGTGAAATGCGGTTGCCTGCATATCCTTTGGCGAGATCGGCGTGTCGGCAACGTCGCCGCCAATCGCGTCTGACCGCCCGACGACGCGGCCTCGGGCGAAGCCACCACCAGCGAAGACCGACGAGTAGGCTCGCGACCAGTGATGCCGTGCGGCGCCAGTGGGCTTCGAGTCGATCTGCGGCGTCCGACCGTGCTCGCTGGTGCAGAGGACCATCGTTTCGTCGAGCAGTCCGCGATCGTCGAGGTCCGTGATCAGGGCCGAGAACGACTGATCAAAAACCGGCAGCAGATAGTGCTTCAATCGCGGAAAATGATTCGAGTGCGTGTCCCAGACGGACGCACCGTGTGGACCGAACGGGTCCCAGAAGATCGTGACGAATCGGGCTCCTGCTTCAACGAGCCGCCTCGCTGCCAGGCACGACTGGCCGAACAACGTCATGCCGTATCGTTCGCGAAGCGCGGCGGACTCCTGGTGAACGTCGAGTGCCGAGCGGATTCCGTTCGAGCCGATCAGCGAGAACGCTCGCTGCTGATTGTCGTTCCAGCTTCCCGCTGTAGCGCTGCGGGCAAGCTGCAGCCGCGAGCTGTCGAACTGGTTGAGCAGGTACTGCCGCGCGTCGAAACGTCGCGAGGAGATCTCCTGCGGCAACTGGCAACCGGGCGACAGCGTGAATCGACCGGTCGCTTCGATGCCGCCGTGTGGGTCGAGCACGTCTTCACCCTGTCCGGCATTGAGCTTCGGCACGACGACGGTGCCCTTGCCGTCGAAGTCCGTCCAGAACGGATCGAAACCCGTGCCGAGGAACGCGCCATACGGGCCGGCCTGAGTGGGCGACGTGCCGCGCGAGCAGAATCGCCACGGAACTCCGATGTTGCGCGGCATCGCCGGGTTGCGAACGCCGCCGCGCTGGCCGTCGAGGTAGTCGACGATCGAGCCCATGAACGGCCAGTGCTCGGGTGCGCGAGGATTCGTTTCAAGCGGGATGCTGTAGGTCGGCATTCCCGTCATCACGTACGCGCAGCAGTGGATCGGATACTGATGCGTCATCGAGCG
>JAPOLP010000419.1 GCA_029977045.1 Planctomycetota bacterium | reverse complement strand
GAGCGGGGGAGAGGAGACTTGACTGTCGACGTGCATCGGTTCGCAACGACTTGTCAGGTGAGGCCGGCACGGCACGAATGATCGTGGTGACGGGCCACAGCGATCGGTTGCCGGCTTTGACTTGCGAAATTGCTCCGGCGGGGAGCAGAGTTCTGACGCTGCCGTTGTCGCGCCCTAGAGTCAGGCACAGGAGTTTTCGTCCAGTCGCACCCGGAGGCGAACGACGTTCGACCGCTCTCCGACCGGGGCTGACCAATGCTGCGACGATTGTTGACCATCGCCGCGTCCGCGTGCCTGCTGCTTTTCTCTGCGACCAACGTTCGAGCTTCCCAGCCGCTGGTGGAACTCGAAACGCGCGAGGGCAAATTCGAGGGCCGCGTTGTCGACAAGGGCCGGGGCTGGTGCGTCCTGTTCGACCGCTACGGCCAGATGCACACCGTCGAAACCCGCGACGTCAGGAAGTTCCGCAAGCTGTCATCGAACTTCGCGCCGTTCTCGTTCAACCAGGTTCGGACGAAGCTGCTGCAGGACTTCGGCAAGGGCTACGAAGTCGGCACGTCGCGACACTACGTCGTCTGTGCTCCGAACGGTCGGGGGAAGGCGTACGCCGACATCCTTGAGAGCACCTGGCGGCGGATGCATATGTATTTCTCGGTCCGCGGCTTCGACATTCCCGACCCCGAGTTCCCGCTGGTCGCCGTCGTCTTCCGCGACTACCAGAGCTTTGCTGAGCACGCGCGCCGCGAGAAGGCCAGCGTCTCGCCTGGCATCCTTGGCTACTACTGGTCAACTCACAACCAGGTGCTGATGTACGAGGACAGCCGACGTACGGCTGCCGCTTTCAGCCACGATGGTTCGTCGTTCGTCTCGTACTTCGAACAGACTGCCAATCCGTGGGGCTTCGCATTTGATGATCCGGCCAGCTTCGATCAGCTCGCGGCGAGCGCTGGCGTCAATGGTGATCTCAAGGAGACGATGATTCACGAGGCCACACACCAGCTCGGCTACAACCTTGGGCTGCACAACCGCGTCGGTCGCAATCCCCGCTGGATGGTCGAAGGCCTGGCAACCGTGTTTGAGGCTCCCGGCATGGAGAGTCAGCGAGGGGGACAATCGATCAAGCGAGCTAACGCCGGCTGGCTGTATGGCTTCCGCAAGTTCGCCGAGACGAATCGCCCGAAGTACTACCTGGAAGAGTTCATCCGCAGCGACCGTCCGTTTGAAACGAACATGTCGAACGCGTACGCGCAGGCGTGGGCACTCTCATTCTGGCTGATCGAAACCCGCCCGCGCGAGTACGGCCAGTTCCTCCGGCGGATGGCCGACGACGAAGTTGCCAGGACGTTGACTCCTGATCGCCGGGTAGAGATTTTCAAAGAGTCCTTTGGCCAGGAACTTCACATGCTTGACGTCGAGATGCTCCGTTACTTTGACGGGCTGAATTAAGTCGACTGATCCTTGAGCCGAAAATCACGGACCGGCAGAACGCAGCCGATTGACCTGAGCGATCACGAACTCCGCCGCAGTCTCGATCTCGTCTGACGTGTTGAAGCGGCCGAGGCCGAAGCGGAGGCTTGAGCGGGTGAGCTGGTCGCTGCGACCGATCGCTCGCAGAACGTGGCTGGGTTCGGGGTCGGCACTCGTACAGGCCGAGCCGGAGCTGACGGCGATTTCCGTCATCGCGTTGAGCAGAGCCTCACCGTCGACGCCGTCAACGCTGACGTTGAGATTACCCGGCAGGCACTCGGTCGGATGCCCGTTACGCGTCAGGTCGTCGAGGTTTTCTGACAGGCGAGCCCACAGCTTGTCGCGCTGCTCGGCGATGCGTGCGGCCTCGGCGGAAAACTCATTCCGTGCGATCCGGCAGGCAGCGCCGAAGCCGACGATTAGTGGGACCGGCAGCGTGCCGCTCCGCAGATGTTGCTCGTGCCCGCCGCCGTCGAGCAGTGGTTCCAGAGCCACTCGCCGCTCGCCTCGCCGTACGAGCAACGCACCAACGCCCTTCGGGCCGTACAGCTTGTGCGCACTCAGCGAGAGCAGATCGACGCCGAGATCTGACCAGTCGACCGCAATCTTCCCCGCCGCCTGCACCGCGTCGCAGTGAATCAACGTTCGAGGATTCGCGTCCCGAACAGCCGCCGCGATTTCCGCCACCGGGTTCACAGTGCCAATCTCGTTATTCGCCAGCATCGCTGAGACGAGCACCGTCTGCGGCGTCACTGCTTTTGCAACCGACTGCGGCGAGACCCGCCCGAACTCGTCAACCGGCAGCACGGTGACGTCCGCCCCGCAGCGTTCAAGCCGCTTCGCCGGATCGAGTACAGCCCGATGCTCAGCTGCGTTGATGACCAGATGCGGTCGCGGCTGGTCCGATCGACGCAGCAACGGAGCGACGACGCCCTTCAACGCGAGGTTGTTCGCCTCGGTCGCTCCGCTGGTAAAGACAACCTCGCGCGCGGTCGCGCCAACCAGCGACGCGACCTGCTCGCGAGCCGCATCAACAGCGTCCTTCGCGTCCCAGCCGAACCGATGCCCGACGCTCGACGCGTTGCCGTACTGTTCGGAGAAGTACGGCAGCATCGCCTCCACGACCCGCGGATCGCACCGCGTCGTCGCGTGGTTGTCGAGGTAGATCGGCGGGTTGCTCATCGTAGAACGGAATTCATTCCGTTTGAGGCAGTTGGGCACTGATGCGAGACGCGGGTGGATGCTGCCCTGGCGGTGGGACGCATCTGTCGGCACAACGAAATGCAGCAGGATGAACGGCAGCGGGAGGAACGGAATGAATTCCGTTCTACGACTGGGCGATCCCGCCTACAGATCCAGGACGCGGTCCATCTGGGCGGCGACGTCGGCGAGGTGGGATCGGTCGCCGCCGGCGACTTCGGCGGTGGCCCAGCCCTGGTAGTTGATCTTCGTCAGCTCGGCCCGGACCTTCTTCCAGTCGACGCTGCCTTCGCCGAGCGGCTTCGCAAATGCCTTCCGCATCCCGTCATTCATAGCGACGTTCAGGTCGTATTCCTTGATGTCGAGCTTGCCGACTCGCTTGCCAAGCACTTCGATCCAGTGCTCGGGCCAGCCCCAGCGGACGACGTTGCCGACGTCGAAGTAGCACTGCACGAAGGGGCTGTCGAGTTCGTCGATGTACTTCGCCATGCCCAGCGGTTCGATGAGGAACGTCGCCCAGACGTTCTCCAGTAGGATCTTCACTTCGTTCTTCTCGGCGTGGTCGATCGCGCGGCGGATGATGTCCTGCGTCTCACGATAGTTCTGCAGATAGCTGATGTTGCGATCGTAACGCACGACGTGCAGGACCGAGGTCGCTCCGTACTGCTTTGCCTGGCTGATCGCGCCGGCGATGTCCGGGTTGCTGGAATTGACGACGCCGTGAATCGGCAGGCCTGTCACCTCGGACGCTTTGGCGATCTGCTTCACCTCGTCGGCGTCTTCCGGCTTCAGCATGGCTCGCGGTTCGACACCGTCGAAGCCCAGATCGACCAGCAGCTTGAACTTGTCGAGCGCAGAGAGCTTCTCCGTCACCATGTGGTACTTGACGGCCTTGCGAATCTTCCCAGTGAACTCGCCAGCGGTGGCCGTTGATGAAGAAGCCAGTGGAAACGCTGCTCCGCCCGCCAGCAGGCCGGCAGTTGTCTGCAGAAACTCACGTCGGTTCGATGGCTGATTCATAGTGGTCCTCGTCGTTGTGGGATAGCTGGCTTCCAGAGTCGAATCCGGGAAACCAAGGCGTCGAGACAGTAGCACTTTGAACCGCAGCTCGCACGCTTGCTTCCGTCGTGCGGCCTGATCGGCGACAGTCCTGCCACCGTGTCCTGACCGTTTTCTGCTGAGGTTTTGCTGTGAGAACGCGATTCGCTGTTGCCCGTCTGCTGCTGGCTGGTCTTCTCGTTTCGACTGTGGGCGAGCTGGCTCACGCACAGGCCGAGAGGGAACTCAAGCCGGTTCCGGACAAGCTTGTTGTGCTGACGTTCGACGACGCTGTTCGGTCTCACGCGACGGTCGTCGCGCCGCTTCTCAAGGAGTACGGCTTCGGGGCGACGTTTTTTATTTCCGAGGGCTGGGACTTCGCGACGAACAAACGCGATTACATGACGTGGGAGCAGATTGCGGAGCTGAATCGCGACGGCTTCGAGATCGGCAATCACACGCTGAGCCACATGGGTGTGACGGAACGTTCGCTGGGGAAGCTCGACGAGCAGCTGCGGGGTATCGAGGAGCGCTGCAAGGAGTACGGCATTCCGAATCCGGTCAGCTTTGCGTGGCCTGGCAATGCGACGACTCCGCAGGCGTTTGAGATCCTGAGGCAGCACGGGATTCGGTTTGCCCGGCGTGGTGGTTCGCCCGAGTACCCGTACACGGAAGGCCGCGGCTTCGCGTATCAGCCGCACGAGGACCATCCGCTGTTCCTCCCGTCGGCGGGCGATGCGCGGCCTGTCTGGACGATGGACAACTTCCTGCCGGCAGTCAGCCAGGCGAAGGACGGACGCATCGCGATCCTGCAGTTTCACGGCGTGCCGGACACGGCTCATCATTGGGTGAGCACTCCGCCGGAACAGTTTGAAGCGTTCATGAAGTATCTGTCGCTGAACGACTTCAAGGTAATCGCGATGCGCGATCTGGCTCAGTACGTCGACTACGACCGCCCGACCGAAAAGTACGAGGCACTCGTTGCGAAGCGGACCGAGGTGGCTCGGCAGAAGGTCGACGCTGAGAACGACGAACTCGCGGCGCTGTGGCCGACTGGTCTGCCCGTACCCAAAGCGAGCGAACTCGCGCCGCAGGACGGCGTCGAGTTTCACGTAATCAAGGAGCGGGTTCCCGAACAGGACGGCTACAACTGGCTGCACGGCGTCGCTCTGGCGTTTCAGAAGGACCGGCTTCTGGCGTCGTTCGGGCACAACAGTGGGGCGGAGAACACCGCGAGCGAAGTGGCGAACGGGAACGTCAGTCTCGACGGCGGAAAGTCGTGGGGACCGCTGTTCGAAATCGATGCCGGAGCGGATGAGAACCTCGCGGTCAGCCACGGCGTGTTTCTGAATCACGACGGCAAACTGTGGGCGTTTCACGGAGCGTTCACCGGGAAGATGCAGGACGTCCACACACGGGCGTACGTGCTCGACGATGAGTCCGGCCAGTGGCAGCCACGAGGCGTCGTCGCGAAGGACGGCTTCTGGCCGATGCAGGAGCCGCAGAAGATGGCCGACGGGAACTGGATCATGGCCGGCATCTCGGTCACGGATGGTTACGGCGGCCCGAATGACCCGGCAGCGGTCGCGATCAGCGAGAACGTCAACTTCACGAAGTGGACGGTGATCCGGATTCCCAAGCCAGCGGACCTCGAAATGTGGGGCGAGTCGACAGTGCTCGTTGACGGCCCGGAGATTCTGCTGATCTCGCGATACCGTAAACCGGTCGCGCTGACGTCCATCAGCCGGGATTACGGTCGAACCTGGACGCCGATCCGCGAGAGCCGCCTGCCGATGACCGCGTCGAAGCCGTACGCGGGGACGCTCTCAAACGGGCAGCGATACCTGGTCTGCACGACGACCTCTGACAGTGGCAACCGCCGCTGGCCGCTGACGATCGCGGTGACTCGGTCAGGCGAAAAGCAGTTCCGCAGCATCTTCCG
>JAPOLP010000991.1 GCA_029977045.1 Planctomycetota bacterium | reverse complement strand
GAGGTCACCGATGACCGCACTCGCCACTTACCCGACGTCTTTTTCAGCGAAGTCCGGCATTCGCAGCCGCCGACGCGTCAAGCCGTGGCTGGGCGTCGATATCGGAACGTCGTCGGTGAAACTGGTCATCGTCAGGCCGAACGCTGCCGGCCAGTGGGAACTGACCTGCGCGTACCAGGTGCCATGGCCCGATCACACGGACCCGTTCGCTTCGCCCGAATTCCTGGGACTCGCGTTGCGTGAGGTCCTGGCCGAGTCGCGAGCGGACTGGGAATGCCCCCGGCTGCGCAAGGTCGCGTTCAGTCTCCCGCAGATGGCGTTGAGCCAGCAGGCGATCGCCACAGAATCACTCGACGCGGCCACGATCGAGCAAATGACCGCTGCAACGATTCAGGAGATCTACGGAGATCGTCCGTCGCGGCTGGCCTTCGATACCTGGCAGCCCGACGCCGTGAGTAACAGCTTCGCCGGTCCGCCGTCTGCGAATCTTGTGTGGGCTGATCCGGCTGTCGTCAGCGAGTCGCTGGCGGCGTTTCGCCGGTGCGGCCTGGTCGCCGAAGTACTCGACACCGAACCGCTGACAACTGCGCGCGCTGCCGAACTGGCAACGCAAGGCACTGCCTCAAACGATGACGAGCCTGTTTCCGAGATCGTCATCGACTGGGGAGCGACGGGAATCACGCTGACCTGGCTGTTCGACGGGCAGCCCCGGTTTCAACGCACGTCAATCGACGGTGGTGTCGCCGACGCCGTGCAGGTTGTCCAGGACACGTTCTCATTGTCTGTGCCGGAAGCCGAGCTGATGCTGTCGCGGTACGGATTGGCAGACTCCGGCAAAAGCGGTCTGGCCAGCGCTGTGGAAAACTGCGTGTCGGACTCGCTGCAGATCCTGCTCGACGAGCTGGATCGGACACTGTCATTTCTGAGTTCACGTTTCCCGCGACAGCCGGTGACCCGCTGCCTGCTCACCGGAGGCGGTGCGGCGATTCGGAACCTCGATACGTGGCTTGGCCAGCAGACGGGCCTGGCCGCGAGCGTCTGGAGCCTGAAATCTCATTGCGGCTGTCTGAGTCAATCATCACTGCTGCCGGCGCCGGTGTTCGCGCACGCCGCAGCTCTTTCCGCTCTGGCCTGGGAAGCATGAAACGCCATCTGAATCTGATTCCGCTCACGCTTCGCAAACGGCAGTTGCTGGTCTGGCAGCTCCGCCGCTGGGCCGTTGCGTGCGGAATGGCAACGGTGCTCGGCGGCGTTCTGCTCAATACTCAGCAGGTGCGACTGTCGAACGTCAGACGGACCGTCCAGCAACTCGATCAGCAGTGTGCGACTCTGCGAACTGTCGCCGAACAGAGCGCCGCGTCCCGAACAGAAACGCGTCTGCTGGCCGAGCAGGTCCGCTGGCTGCGATCACTCGAACAATCCGATGTTCCGCTGCTGGCTCTGGCCGCGATCAGCCAGAGCACGGCCAATCTGCCTGGCCAGGTGCAGCTTGACCGGCTGCAGTTCGACACCGTGGCAACACCGTCTCAGGCCCGAGCTGCGGCCTCCGCCGGACAGACGTCAGAAAATCAATCGCCTGTCCCGGTACCCGTCACCGTGCATGACCGCATCGAACTTTCGGGGGCAGCGGCCAGTGACGCGGCAATCAGCTCGCTGCTCAGCCGGCTTGAAGGCACCGGACTGTTCGACGATGTCGAGCTGGTCGGACTGCAGGCTCGCGGGCAGGACGGCAGAGTCTTTCAGATGAAGTGCACGCTGAACCGCGAACTCGAACAACTCGCGCAGGCCGCGAGCCCGCAATCGATGGAACATCCAGAAACAACGACGGCACTCACCGCCGTCAGTACCGGACACTGATCCGACCTGACCGACTGGCTTCGAGCCGCCGGCTACTGCCTTACCGAAAACGCTGCGGCAACTTGGACACGGAGCAATCCCTCATGGAACGACAACGCGAACTGATCCGGCTGAACTATCAGCTCAACGCGGCAGGACTGCTCGGCGTCGTCGGCGTTCTTGCCGCCGTGTGGTTCTTCGGGCTGCGCTCGGCCCGTCAGGAGTCGGTAGCTCTGGCGTACCGGCAGTCGCAACTGCAGCGGTTCCTGGAAACCGAAACCCTGCTTGCGGCGGAATTCCAGTCGCGGCAGGCGGCCCTTGTGACGCAACGGCAGGAAACGGAACAACTGCTCGACCGCATCCCGACGGATTCCCGCGAGGCTGACTTCCTGCAGTTGCTCAGCGATACGGCGGAGCAAAGCGGCGTCACGCTGCAGAACTTTCAACCGCTGTCCAGCCTGGTGGGCGAGCACATCGGGACGACGCAGGTCCGCATCAGCGGGCGCGGCCCTTATCAGAATCTCGTCGAGTTTCTCGATCGCCTCCGTCAGACATCCCGAATGAACCGCGTCTCCCGGTTTGAACTCGGCGTCGCCGACGCGTCGCGCAACGTCTGTTCGATCGAGCTGACTCTCGATCTCTTCTTCAACGTGCAGGCGTTCGAACCCCCGTCCGTCGCGGGCTGAGACTGCTTTCAGGAACGACTCTGATGACCGAGACAACTGCAAATCGACCGGCGAAAGCAACGCCCGCTCAGCTCGCGCTGGTGGGAGTGTTGTCCGTCGTGCTGATCTCCGTGCTCGCCTTCCGGATGTTTTCCGGCAAACCAGTGTCGCGTCCCGTCGCCGCGGCGGAAGCAGAAGTCTCCACGCCAGCCATCCAGCCAGCGTCTCCTGAGACGTCAACGCCGAGAGTCGCAAACGAAGTCACAGTTACGGTCCCCGAACGTCCGCCCATCGCCGTCGACCTCT
>JAPOLP010000377.1 GCA_029977045.1 Planctomycetota bacterium | reverse complement strand
TGACGATCTCTACCGGATTGAACTCGCCGACGCGCTGGCGATTTCGTCGCGGGAACTCGAACGGCATGAACCTGAAGAGTCGGAACTGAAGCGTCTGCGCCGTTCGGTCGAGGTCGCTCGCGAGCTGTACGCGAAGTCGCCCGACGTGCCGCGTTATGCGGATCGGCTTGGCCGTTCGCTGCGTTTGCTGGCTGCCGCTCAAAGCCGGTCGGGACACGATGATGACGCAGGCGAGACGCTTCGCGAGTCGATCGCGGTGCTGCAGCAGGCTGTTGATGATCGGCCCGGCCAGTTCGCGTATCGATTCTCGCTGGCCAGAACGCTTGAAGATACGTCGCGGCTGCAGCGTCGCAGTGAGCAGGGTGACGAAGCGGGCCGGTCGTTGGATCGAGCGATCTCGGTTATCCAAACCGCGCTGCCAGAACTCGATGGCGACGAGCCGCCTCCGCCAGCCGTTCGCGGCATGTACGGAGTGCTGATGACGCTGCTGCACTCCGCTGAACGCCATGATGAGGCTGATCAGATTCGTGAGCGGTTGAAGAGATTCTCGCGAGGCGGGCCTCCGCATTTGGGCGGCGACGGCTACCATCCGGGCCGTCCCGAGGGGCCGCCGCGATTCCGTGACGGCGATCCAGGACGCTTCGGACCACCGGGCAACGGGCCTCGCCGGCCAGGACCTCCGCCCGAACGGCCACCGGGCCAGAACGATCCGCCACCGCCGCAATCAGACGACCGACCGGACAACCGTGACCGACCAGAGTCCTCAGCCGCCGAGTGAAGAGACTCCGGAACTCGTTAACCGAGTCATCCGCGGCGACACCGCTGCGCTGTCCGAACTGTTTGCGATCCACCGTTCGCGACTGTGGCGGATGGTCAACTTCCGCATCGACCCGCGACTGAAGGGCCGCGCTGACGCCGACGACATTCTGCAGGAAGCCTGGATGCGGGCCGTCGACCGGATCGACTCGTTCCTCCGCGACGCATCACGTTCGACGTTCATCTGGTTCCGCATGATCGTGACGCAGACGATGGTCGACCTGCACCGCCGGCACGTCGGCGCTCAGAAACGCAGCGCCGCGAAAGAGCACTCGATTCACGGCGGCTGGAGCAGCGACTCAACCTCAGTCAGCCTCGCCCGCCACCTGCTCGGCCACCTGTCCTCCCCCAGCGCCGCGGTCATGCGAGCCGAACTGTCGAGCCAGCTCGAAACCGCGCTCTCGACAATGAGCGACATCGACCGCGAAGTCCTCGCCCTGCGCCACTTTGAAGAGCTGTCCAATTCCGAGACCGCGCTGGTCCTCGAAATGAGCGAACAAGCCGCCAGCGCCCGCTACGTCCGAGCCCTCGCCAGACTGCGCCACGTCCTGGAAGCCATTCCCGGTTTCATGGATGGCGGGAAGTCTTGAGGCTCGCACTCGACTGAGTCAGTGTCAGTCGCTGATAGTATCCGCCGGTTGACAAGTGACCCGACGCACCGGATAAACATCGTTCCGCTCTGTATCATCAACAGGGCTGCCATAAACACTCACGTTGGACGCGCCAGGCGAATCACATGGGACACTTTTTAGCAGTTTCAGCGTTCCGCGATCAAAACGTTCAATCTGTGAGCGAAGCGGTGATTGCATATTCGAATCACTTTGACTGTGAATGCGACCTACTGACTGCGGATGAACCAAACGACGCTTGCGATGCCTTGGTTTTCCCGCCGGACAACGGATGGACGGTCATTCTCTGGCCGAGCTATTTCAACATCTACGACATTGAACTGTGCCGTGACGTGTCATCTACACTTGCCGCGATAGTTTCGACCGTCCACGTCTATGATGGTGATTACTGGGCGCACGCGTTAATAGAGTCGGGAACCGTTCGTGACGTCTTTGCATCAATGCCGTACTACTTTGCGGAGTCACCCGAAGACGCCGCGAGGCTTACGGCACAGTGGTCTGGCAACGCGAATGTCTTTGGCGATGTACTGGGCGTTTCTCCCGACAGCATTGCGCCGTATTTTGTCCATTTGCCTGAAGATGGATCGCCACTCGATCGCATCGCCTTTTCCGACGATGAATTCCCGCTTGATGATATTTGGGTCTTCACCGATTTTTGGCGACGCATAGGCGTTTCCTATCCGGATCCGCCAACAAACTTCGCCCGAATACTTCGATTCAATCGTCGGTTTGACCGCAAGCTGCCCAGCTCGAATGAATTTGAACTCTGATTGGTATGTGTCGCGGGTGGCACGCTCAGCAACCTATGGGGCGCAACCGCAAAAGGCAGTCTTCTGTCGCCTCGCGTCCCGGTCGGCAAGCATCCGGGGGGCTCACGCTTCCGCTCCACGCACTCGGCAGCTGAGCCGTAGAACGGAATTCATTCCGTTTGTCCGCCGTCGCAGTCACACGGAACGAAATGAATTCCGTTCTACGAGTCGGCTGTCAACGAATTGCGGCTATCCTGCAGAGCGGGGTAGTTCACCAATCTCAGGAGTTTCCGATGTCCAATCTTGTCTGCGTGAAGACGTTTGCGGATCGGCTGCAGGCTGACATGGCCAAGTCGTTGCTCGAAGCCAACGGCATCACCGCTTCCGTTTCCGCCGATGACATGGGCGGAATGCGCCCCGATCTCGCTTTCACATCCGGCGGCGTGAAGCTGTTCGTCCTCGACGACAATGCCGCCAAAGCTCTGGCACTTCTGAATGAGGACGCGATCGAAAACGACTGACGAAACCAGCCTCGATCGCCAGCCTAAAAACAGGTCCGAAGGGCCGGCACTATGCCAGCCCATGGCGCAGCCCTGGGAACCAAGCCAAACAAAGAGACAAAGCCCCGGAGGGGCTCGTTCGCTCGATTCAACCGTGTACCCCGGACTTCGTCCGGGGCTGGCATAAGGCCGGCCCGTTCGGGCCTGTTGAATTCGAGTAAAGCTGCCTGGCCGCAACAACGCAGCCTTCGTTGTTCGGGTGCTCTCCGTTGAGTGGTGAGTCAATCGAAAACCAACGACACAGCTCGTACCGATGCGCCACAGACAACTACACCGCTTTATACCTGCCCGCTGCTGCCGCGAGACGCTGTGACGTTTCGCACATGTTCCGCACCGTTGTCAGCACAGACTCGGCGGCGGAATAATCTTCGGGTTGCACTCGCCCGAAGTTGCGGTTCGCAGACAGGAGTCCGACGGAATGCTCACAGGTCACTTTCAACTCAGCTGGCACAGGCTGATTCGATTTCGTCAGTCGTTCGTGACTGGAACGTTGCTCGGAATGCTGACAGCGAATCTGTCGGCGGCTGAGTCGGTCAACTTTCAGCGTGACGTGCGCCCCTTGCTTTCCGAAGCCTGCTTCCACTGTCACGGGCCGGATGACAAGCATCGTGAGGCTGATCTGCGGCTCGACGTTGGTGACGCGTTGCCGGATGGCCTGATCGTTGCCGGCAATCCGGCGGCCAGCGAACTCATCAAACGCATTACGAGCGACGATCCCGATCTGAAGATGCCGCCGGCGGACTCCGGCAAGGAACTGTCAGCAGAGCAGATTCAGACGCTCAAAGACTGGGTTGCTCAGGGTGCCGAATGGGCCGGGCACTGGGCGTTCGACGCTCCTCGCCGACCGGAACTACCGAAGCTCACAACACTGGGCGACTGGGTGCAGAACCCAATCGATGCGTTCGTCGCCGCGCGACTGGAACGCGAGGGACTGACGCCGTCCTCGAAAGCCGACAACGCCACGCTGATCCGACGGCTGCATCTCGATCTGACCGGCCTGCCGCCGACGATCGAGCAGGCGGACGAGTACCTCAACGATCCGACCGACGAACAACTGCGAGCTCAGGTTCAGAAGCTGCTCGAATCGCCGCACTATGGCGAGAAGTGGGCGCGCGACTGGCTCGACGCGGCTCGTTATGCGGACTCGGACGGGTTCGAGAAGGACAAGCCTCGCTTCGTCTGGATGTATCGCGACTGGGTCGTCAACGCGCTGAACCGCGATCTGCCGTACGACCAGTTTGTCATCGAGCAGCTCGCTGGCGATCTGCTGCCGTCGCCGACCCAGGACCAGCTTGTGGCGACGGGGTTTCTGCGGAACTCGATGCTCAACGAGGAGGGCGGCATCGACCCCGAGCAATTCCGCATGGAGGCCATGTTTGACCGCATGGACGCGATCGGCAAAGCGGTGCTCGGCATGACGATCCAGTGCGGCCAGTGCCACTCGCACAAGTACGACCCGTTCACGCAGACCGACTACTACCGGATGTTCGCCTTCATCAACAACAGCCACGAAGGCAGCCTGCCGGTTTATCCGCCAGCTCAGTTGAAGCAGCGGCAGTCTCTGCTGACTGAGATCGCGAAGGTCGAGGCATCACTCAAACAGGCGGTCCCTGACTGGAAAGCGAATCTACAGCAGTGGATCGACTCGGTGCGAGGCAATCAGCCGCACTGGGAGGTTCTGCAGATCGCCAATGCCGAACCAAGCAACAACGCTCAGCGGTACTTCGAGCAGCCGGATCGCTCGCTGCTGGCTCAGGGTTACGCACCAACCCGGTTCACCGCTCACTGCGCCGCGGAAACGAAGTCGTCAAACATCCGAGCCTTCCGGTTGGAGCTACTCACCGATCCGAACCTGCCAGCCGGCGGTCCGGGACGATCAACCGACGGCCTGTTCGCTCTGACCGGCTTCAACGTCAAGGTTGTTAATCCAGAGAACGATGCTGAGAACCGGACCGTCAAGTTCGTCCGGGCGACCGCCGACTTCGCGAACGAACGGGTACAGCTCGGAGAAAAGTTCGCTGACAAGCAGGGCAAACGACGTTTTACCGGCCCGGTCGAGTACGCCATCGACGGAGATGAGGAGACTGCCTGGAGCATCGATGCCGGGCCAGGCCAGCGGAACCAGTCGCGGAAGGCCGTGTTCGTCGCCGAGGACAACGTAGCATTTCCGACGGGCGCGAAGCTCACAATCTCGCTCGACCAGAAGCACGGCGGCTGGAACAGCGACGACATTCAGACGATGAATCTCGGTCGGTTCCGTATCTCGGTGAGTGCAGCCGAGGACGCTGTTGCCGACCCGCTGCCACGCGACGTTCGGGAAATCATTGAGTTGGGTCGGTCGCTCGATGATCTGTCTACAGCCGAAGTTGGCTCTCTGTTCTCGTACTGGCGAACGACCGTGGCTGCCTGGAAGTCGAAGAACGAGCAGATTGAGAAACTCTGGAGTGAGCATCCGACCGGGACGACGCAACTCGTGATGTCCGAGCGGGCGACACCGCGAGAAACCCACACGCTGGAACGCGGAAATTTTCTGAAGCCGCTGGAACAGGTTCAGCCGGGAGTGCCTGGCTTCCTGAATTCGCTCGAAGCCGACAGCGATCCGACACGGCTGGACTTCGCGAAGTGGCTTGTCGATCGCAGCAGTCCGACGACGGCGCGAGCGATCGTCAACCGGATCTGGCAGGGCTACTTCGGAACGGGACTCGTTGAAACCAGCGAGGACCTGGGTTCGCAGGGCTCGACACCGTCGCACCCTGAACTGCTCGACTGGCTGGCGGTTGAGCTGATGGACAACGGCTGGAGTCTCAAGCACATCCACCGGCTGATTGTCGGCTCGGCAACGTGGCAGCAGTCATCACGCGTCACGCCAGAGACGCTGAAACGCGACCCGAGCAACCAGTTGCTCGCGCGCGGCCCGCGTTTCCGCATGAACGCCGAGCTGGTCCGCGATGTGACGCTCGCGTCGAGCGGACTGCTGACTCGAACGATCGGCGGACGCGGCGTTTACCCGCCCGCACCCGACTTCCTCTTCCAGCCGCCGGCGAGCTACGGTCCGAAAACCTGGAAGACGGAGACGGATGCCGACCGCTATCGCCGCAGCCTTTACACGTTCCGCTTTCGATCGGTGCCGTATCCGTCGCTGAGCGTCTTCGATGCCCCGCCCGGAGAAGCACCCTGCACGCGACGATCGCGATCGAACACGCCGCTGCAGGCACTGACGACACTCAACGAACCGTTGTTCGTCGAGTCAGCTCGAGCACTCGCTGCGGAG
>JAPOLP010000852.1 GCA_029977045.1 Planctomycetota bacterium | reverse complement strand
AGGGCACCGCCGCTTCTGAACGATTTCCCGCTTGAGGTGGAATCGGCTGGCGGTTTCACGGTGTACTGGGCAGGGGGGCTGAGAGGCTGCTGAGGACGATCCGATGACTGAACGCGACATTCCAGAGGCTGACCTCGACGACGACCTGACAACGGTCGACTCGGTCGCGGACGAATTCGCCGAGCGGTTTCGGAGGGGTGAGCTGCCCTCCGTCAGCGAGTACATCCGACGATTTCCCGAGCACGCGGACGAGCTGCAGGAGCTGCTGCCGGCGGTCGTCATGATGGAGCAGCTCAAGCGGAAGGACGAATCGCAGCTCGAAACGCTGGAGCGGCAGGCAGCCGCCGCGAATGTCAAGCAGCTCGGCGACTTCCGGATCGTGCGCGAGATCGGCAAGGGCGGCATGGGCGTCGTCTACGAAGCCGAGCAACAGTCGCTCGGGCGGCACATCGCATTGAAAGTGCTCTCGCCAACGGCACTCGGCAGCGAGACGTCGATCGCCCGCTTCCGCCGCGAAGCCGAGACCGTCGCTCAGCTTCACCATACGAACATCGTGCCGATCTTCGGCGTCGGTGAGGAAAACGGGCTGCACTATTACGTGATGCAGCTCATCGAAGGGCAGCCGCTCAGCGACGTCATCAGCGGCCTGCGCGAACGGACCGGGTCGCTGCCGATCGTTGACCGAGCCTCGAAGACGCAGGCCGGCATCAGCAGCCGCATCGATTCCGCCAGCACCGATGGCGGCGCGAGCGAAGCGGCCAGCGACGACGACAACGCGGCTCTCGACGAGACCCGCATCTACTCAACTCAAAAGCCGGCAACGCTGGGTTCCGAAACCAACCGCGTCAGCACTGACGCGACCGAACGGGCATCGCTCCGGGCCTCAGCGACCGAACGGCTCAGCAATCTGCTGCGGACGGAGGACTACTGGCATTCGGTGGCCGAGATCGGAGTGCAGGTTGCGCGGGCACTCGATTACGCGCATCGGCACGGCGTCTGGCATCGAGACATTAAGCCGTCGAACCTGTTGATCGACGACGACGGCATCGTCTGGATGGTCGACTTCGGGCTCGCGCGGCTGGCCGAGGATAGCGAGCTGACTCAGACCGGCGACCTGCTCGGCACGTTGCGGTACATGGCTCCCGAGCAGCTCTCCGGGCAGTTTGACGAACGCAGCGATCTGTGCAGCCTGGGCCTGACGCTGTTCGAACTGCTGGCGTTCCGACCCGCTCACGAAGCGGTGTTGCGGACGCAGCTTCTGCAGCAGGTCACCGAAGCGAGTCCGCGTTCTCCGCGAGCGATCAACCCGGACGTCCCGCGCGATCTCGACACGATCGTGCTCAAAGCAACGTCGCACGATCCGACGCACCGGTATCAGACGGCGGGAGAACTCGCCGACGACCTGCAGCGTTTTATCGACGGCTTTCCGATCAAAGCGCGACGAGTCGGCCCGGTCGAACAGCTGCTCCGCTGGAGACGCCGCAATCCCGCGCTGGCGGCAACATCGCTGGCGACAAGCATCCTGCTGCTGGCGGTTGCAGTCAGCTCGACCTGGGGCTTCGTCTCAACACGAGAAGCCAACCGGCAGCTTCGCGAAGAAAAACAGAACGTCCTCAACGAACGAGACAAGGTGCGGCAGGAACGCCAGAACGCCGTCGTGGAACGAAAGCGTGCCGAAGAAAACCTTGAGTTCGCACTGAGCGCCTTCGAGGAAGTGCTCGGTGAAGTCTCGGCCCGCAGTTCGGCGATCTCCGTCGACTTCGATCTGGAAGACGAGGATCTCTCGTCGGTCACGATGACGACGATCCCGCAGGAAGACGCCGACCTGCTGCTGAGGCTGCTCGACTTCTACAAAGGCTTTGCCGAGAAGAACACGGGATCGCCGAAGGCAGCAACGTACGCGGCGAAGGCTCAGCACGCAATCGGCGACATCCGCCAGCGGCTCGGGCAGTTCGACGATGCTGTCGCTGCATACGAGGAAGCGATTCGCCAGTACGAGGAAGCGTCGCCGCTCGTGACTGACGAGGTCGAGTTCACAACGACGCTTGCGCGGCTGCTCAACAGCCTGGGTGTCGCCGAAAGCCGCCGCGGTGAGTTCTTCAAAGCAGGACTCGCACACTCTGACGCGTACGAAGCTTTGTTGGAACTGCCCGACGATGCGCTGGCGCCCGCCGACAATCGGTTCCTGCTCGCTCAGACGCTGAACCTGCAAGCGTCGATCTTCCTGCGAGAGGGCCTCGACGAGATGCGGCCACAGGGACCAGGCGGTCCGGGATTCGGAGGCCCAGGTCGTCCCGATTTCGGCGGCCTTGGACGCGAAGGAGGACCGGGAGGATTCGGACGAGAAGGTGGTCGAGGCCGCGGGTTTGGATTCTTCGGCGGCGGCGACCGGCGTCCCGAAGACGATCCGCATATCGGATTCGGTCGCGGCGAACACCCGCCTCGCGAACGCAGCCCGCGCGACAGTGACCCCGGCGATCGGCGCGGTCTGCGAGGCGGCCCGCTCGGATGGCTGTTCACAGCCCGTCGCGAAGGCGGTGCCCAACGCTGGTCCGATCGTTCGTTCGACGAACCGGGACGCGGCGGTCTCGAAGAGCGAGGTCCAGGCGGTCGCGGTGACCGGGAACGAAACGGTGACGGACCGGCGGAGCCGAGCGAACCGGGTCGGCCTCAGGGACCGGGTGGTCAGCCACCGGAATTCATCTCAGCGATGCAGCACGCGCAGCTTGAGGCTCGGTCGCTGCTGACCGAACTCGTTGCCGAGGTGCCCGATAACCCGCGTTACCAGCTCGAACTCGCTCGCTCGTATCTCAACGCAATCCGCGCGCCGCGACCGAGACCGGAGGACGGTGATCGTGACGCGGGCCGCCAAGGCAAAACGGCTCTCACTGATCTTGAGCAGGCGATCGGCATTCTCGACGCCCTCGTAGCCGCGCATCCGGATGACGATCTCTACCGGATTGAACTCGCCGACGCGCTGGCGATCTCGTCGCGGGAACTCGAACGGCATGAACCTGAAGAGGCCGAACTGAATCGACTGCGACGTTCGGTCGAGGTCGCTCGTGAGCTGTATGCGAAGTCGCCCGACGTGCCGCGTTATGCGGATCGGCTTGGTCGTTCGCTGCGGTTGCTGGCTGCCGCTCAAAGCCGGTCGGGACACGATGACGACGCTGGCGAGACGCTTCGCGAATCGATCGCCGTGTTGCAGCAGGCTGTCGATGATCGGCCCGGCCAGTTCGCTTATCGCTTCTCGCTGGCCAGAACGCTTGAAGACACCTCGCGTCTGCAGCGTCACAGTGAGCAGGGTGACGAAGCGGGCCGGTCT
>JAPOLP010000237.1 GCA_029977045.1 Planctomycetota bacterium | reverse complement strand
CTTCGCCGACTCGCTCGACCGCGTGAAGCGGCTCGTGGAGCTCAAGGTCGATCCCGCCGGGGCGCTCCAGCGTCCATGGCGGTATTGGCGTGCGCCGCTCGACGCCGTCACCATGCTGCCCCGCGTCGTCCGCACCGGACCGGCGCTCGCCCGCAACATCCCGCTCTCACGGCTGCCGCAGGTGGTTTCCTGGCCCGGCGACGGCGGCCCCTTCATCACGCTCCCGGCCGTCTACACCGAGCACCCGGACCACCCCGGCCCGAAACGCTCGAACCTGGGCATGTACCGGGTTCAATTGACGGGTAACGCGTATGAAGCCAATCGCGAGATCGGACTGCACTACCAGATTCACCGCAGCATCGGCGTACATCATCAGCGGGCGATCGAAGCCGGCAAGCCGTTTCGCGTGAACATCTTCGTCGGCGGTTCGCCCGCGATGATTCTCTCTGCCGTGATGCCGCTGCCTGAAGGCCTGTCCGAGCTGACGTTTGCCGGAGCGCTGCAGAATCGCCGAGTGCCGATGATTCGCCAGCCGGACGGTTGCCCGCACATTTATGCTGAGGCGGACTTCTGCATCACCGGCACCGTTGATCCCCAACGGCTCAAGCCGGAGGGGCCGTTCGGCGACCATCTGGGTTACTACAGCCTCGCACACGACTTCCCGGTTCTGCAGGTCGAGAAGGTTTATCACCGTGACGGAGCGATCTGGCCGTTTACCGTTGTCGGTCGGCCGCCGCAGGAAGACACGTCCTTCGGCGAGATCATTCACGAGATCACCGGCCCCGTGATTCCGACCGTGCTGCCCGGTGTGCGAGCGATTCATGCCGTTGACGAGGCCGGGGTTCATCCGCTGCTGCTGGCGATCGGCAGCGAGCGTTACACGCCGTACGGTGCCGAGCAGCGACCGCAGGAACTGCTCACGCAGGCCAACGCGATCCTCGGCCAGGGGCAGCTCTCGCTGGCGAAGTACCTCTTAATCGTCGCGTGGCATGACGATCCGGGACTCGACATCAACGACTCGGTTGCGTTCTTTCGGCACCTGCTCGAACGAGTTGACTGGCGACGTGACTTGCACTTTCAGACGCAGACAACGATCGACACGCTCGACTACTCCGGCCACGGTCTCAATCGGGGGTCGAAGGTCGTCATAGCAGCCTGCGGACTCGTGCGGCGAGAACTGGCAACCGAACTGCCGAGTAGCTTCACTCTGCCAGAGGGCTTCAGCGAACCTCGGCTCTGCGAACGCGGCATCGTTGCAGTTGATGGCCCTGCCTTCTTGCCCGACGCGCGGGGGCGCGATTCTGCGTGCGAGCGACTGGCCGAGCATCTCGAACATGCCGGCATTGCCGAATCACTCCCGTTGATCGTCGTTGTCGACGACAGCGAGTTCGCTGCCCGGCAGTGGAAGAACTTTTTGTGGGTCGCGTTTACTCGGTCAAACCCGGCGGCGGACATTTACGGTGTCGGATCAGTGACCGACCAGAAGCACTGGGGTTGTCACGGGCCGCTGATTATAGATGCCCGCATCAAGCCGCATCACGCTCCGCCGCTGATGGAAGACCCGGAAGTCACTCGCCGAGTCGATCAGCTCGCTGCCCCCGGCGGCCCGCTGCACGGAGTGTTTTGAGCAAGCCGAGCCGTAGAACGGAATTCATTCCGTTCAGTCCTCATTGAGGCGGGCTGACTCTGATGCGTCCAGGACCGTGTTCGTGTTCGGGTTGTTCTTTCTTCAGGCGGGTCGTGCCTGCACAAGCAACGGAGTGAATTCCGTTCTGCGGTTTGCTATCGCGACACGACCTCGCGGCTGCTCAGCCTGGCGGCAGTGCGGACGAGTTCGAGGAACTCAGATCTGTGTTCGTTGAGGCGTGCTGTCTCGCCGGCAACCGCCAGCTGTTCGATCGTCTGCCAGTCTGCAGAGCCGGCGTACTCGGAGTGTCGCAGCAGCAGGCCGAACATCGCGACGGACGCCGCGAACTGAAAGTCGTCAGAGCCAGCGGTCACTTCGGCTGGCAGTGCAGCCGGGACGTGAAACTCGATGCCCTCGTCGCCTTCCGGTTCCTTGTACCGCAGCCGGACGGTGAGCATCTCAGCGGGCTCGGAACCGAGTTCGATCTTCACGGCCTGATACTTCGACGGCTCGACCGCCAGGACCGGGCTCGTAACGCCATGCGGAACGATCTCGTACAACGCCGTAACTGTATGGCCCGAGCCGATTTCGCCGGCGTCCTTGCGGTCGTCGCGGAAGTCCTGAGCTTCCATGACGCGGTTTTCGTACCCGATCAGCCGGTATGCCTGGACGTGCTGCGGGTTGAAGTCGACCTGAATCTTCACGTCCTTCGCGATCGTCACCAGCGTGCCGAGTTGCTCGTCGACGAAGACCTTGCGAGCCTCGTTCAGCGAATCGATGTAGCCGTACGTGCTGTTGCCCTTGTTGGACAGTTCTTCCATAGTCGCGTCTTTGAGGTTCCCGGTCCCGAAGCCGAAGATGCTCAGAGAGACGTCGCGTTTTGCTTCGGTCTGAATCAGGTCGACGAGCTTCGAGCGGCTGGTGATGCCGACATTGAAGTCGCCGTCCGAGCAGAGAATGACGCGGTTAATGCCGCCGCGAATCAGGTTTGACGCGGCAACATTGTACGCGAGCTGGATCCCGTCACCGCCATTCGTCGAGCCACTGGCACTCAATCGTTCCAGTGAATTGAGCACGTTCAGTCCGTCGCCAACGCGAGTCGACGGCAAGACCAGGCCGGAGGCTCCAGCATAAACGACGATGGCCACTCGGTCCGCTGGCCGAAGCTGTTCGACAAGCATTCGCATTGCCGACTTCACCAGAGGCAGCTTGTTCGGAGCGTTCATCGAGCCTGACACGTCGAGCAGGAAGACGAGATTCGCATCATGCCGCTCACTGGCGTCGATTTCGATCCCCTTCAGGCCGATCTTCGCCAGCAGGTGCTGCGGTTGCCACGGACAACGTGCCGCTTGGATGTTGACGGAGAACGGGCGACCGTCGTCCGGCTGCGGATAGTCGTAGCTGAAATAGTTGATCAGCTCTTCAATACGGACGGCTCCGGTGGGCGGTAACTGGCCTTCGTGCAGAATGCGCCGGACGTTCGCATACGACGCCGTGTCGACATCGATTGAGAACGTTGAAAGTGGTTCGTCGAGTGGCGACTGAAATCGATTCTCGGCAATTGAGTCGTAGGCTTCAGTGTGGAAGTCCGGGGCTGCTGTTGCGATTGGCGGCTCAGGCGGGGCGAGACACTCTTCGACGGAGTAAGGGGCTCCTTCGATGGATACAGCAGCGTCGTCGGTCGTCGAAGCGGCGTACTGCTCGATGGCGGAGCCGGCAGCAGGGTGATCGGCTGTGTCCCCGCAACCGGACAACAGACCCACGATCAGCGCGCACAGCCAGACAATTGGTTTCATCGTGGATTCCCCCCAGGGTGGATATGGAGCAGGAAGCGAAGCGGCTCTGCCTGTTGCAGAGTGAGATGCTGTCAATCCAGCGTGGCCACCGGCAGCGGGCCACGTCAGGCAGCAATAGAGATGTTGCCTGGCTGAGGATTATTCCCGGCAGTCAAAAAAAGTTTTCAGAAGAAACTGCGACAATGCGCAGCACTCTCAGTAAGTCGATCGCGGAACAGCAGCGTCGCGATTTACTGGATGCCAAGGTTGCGTTCGATTTCGCGGTGTCGCGGCGACTTCAGTATGTAATCGAGCCTGTCATATTCGCGTTCCAGCGGCTTGTCGCCGCGGCCTTCGATGCCGACAAAGTCCCACTCGCCGGTTGCGTCATCGCCGGGGGCATAGTCCTGGGAACTCGGCTTGAATGCCGACCACATCGCTTTTGATGCGTCCTGCATTGGTTTGAAAACCGCACAGCCAGTCAGGGGGGGGAGCAGGGCAATCAAAGCCAGTCTGACGAGAGTTCTCATGACACGGTCCGGGAAGAGTTGCTGTGTTTGCTGACGCGGAGAAGCAGGTCTTCGAAGTGCAACGCTGTTACTGTTGTGGCTTCACAAACACTTTCAGAGTCACTTTCTGGCCCTTCGTTACAACCGTTCCGGCTGCCGGGGTCTGCTCATAAGCGACGAAGACGTCGGTCGTCCGACCGGCGGCTTTTCCCTGAACGAATTCGGGTGTGCAGCCTGCGTTGACCAGAATCTTTTCGGCGTCTTTCCAGAACAGGCCGGTCACCTTCGGCAGTCTGATTGACTCGACGTCTCCAGTGGCTGGCGTCGATGGAGCGTTCTCCTGGTTGTCGGCCTGTCCGCCCGTCTGAGCGACCATCGGCATGTAGAGGGTCAGCCAGACGGTGGAGTCGTCGGTCGCGGGCTCTTTCGCTTGCGGCAATTGCGACTGAACGTGGTGGACGAGCTGTTTTGCCACAGCCGGTTCGCCCTTGCGGAACTTGACGGTGAAGCCCGCCCGCTCCAGCAGTTTCTGAGCGGCCTGGTATTCAAAGCCGATCACCGACGGAACAGTGCGTTCGCCGTCTGGTTGTCCATCGTTCTGAACGAGCGGTGCTGCGATCGCGGCCTGGATGTCATAACCCTTCAGGTCTGGCTTGAACGGGTCCTTGTCCTTCCACCAGATCAGGCCCTTAAGCAGGCCGGCGTTATGATTCTTGGCGATACGGGGAAACGTGTAGACAGTTTCGCGGGTTCCAGCCGGGTCGAGCATCTGCACCGCCATCGGCAGCATCGTTTTTTGTTCGATGCGGATGCGTGCCCACTTGTAGTTCGCTGCGTCCTGAGCCTGTTTCGGCTTCGCGAGGATGTCGATCGCTCCGTTCTCAGTGCTCAGGATCTGCATGTCGTACCGGGCTTTCGCCTTTTCGGGTGGCATCCCAAACAGGAACGGCAGCGGGCCGTCCATGATGTTTCCGCCCTGCATTTCCCTGGGAATGTTGAACTGCTGAACGGCCTTTTGAACGTCGTCGATGACGAGAATCTGCTGCCCATCGCAGACCCAGCGTTCTGCTGTGTCCGGTTGGACCTTGAGGACGACCTTCTGACCGTTGGCGGGATTCACTTTCTGGTTCTGCTGTCCATTCTTGACCGATACTGGTGCCAGGTCGATGCGGCCTTTGTCGGGAGCTTCGTAATAGAAGCGTCCGGCGGCCTGCTTCTCGACGTTGAAGACGAAGTCAAAGACGAAACGGCGATGCTCGCCTTCCAGCTTCTGGATGTCCTTCGACGAGTTGAACCACGCAGTCAGGACCTGGTCGAGCAGTTGAGCCTGTTGCTGCTGAGCGGCAAGGTCGGCCTGAGCATTGTTCTGCTGAGCGTTCTGCGCGAAGACCGGATTTACCGGGCCAGCGACAACCAGAGCCAGCAGACAGGCGGCGACACAGCGTTCGGCGAAGTGACGAATCATGAGCAGTCGGATCCTTCCGAATCGGTCCGGGCGTCCTGCCCGGCGGCCTGAAAATCGGGTGCTTTCTCACGGAAATCCCGTGAGAGGCGGCGGGAGAGTAGCGGTGTCGGTTTTCCGGGACCAGATCAGTTGAGTCAGCGAAAAGTGGTGGGAGCCAGCGACTTCAGAATGTCATCGCTGAGGCGGAAAGGGCGGTTGAGCAGGCTCGGGCGGCACGAGAGCCGGGGCCTCACCAGGTGGCAGACTGGCCGGCCGATTCGGGCGAACGGGCAGGGAAAGTCGTGGAGCCTGGGGTGTCGATGCCGCGCCGGATTGCACTGGCCGCTCGAAACCGGCAGGCAGCATGGCGGGTTCGTCAATCGTCTCACTTTTCCACGGACCGTCGATTGAGAGCAGAATCGCGGCAGCAAGCTGGTCAGCGTAGAGACGATGCCCCAGCGGGCTGAAGCCGTGTGTGTTTTCCTGAAACAGCAGGTCCGGGCTCGACGCGTTGCGGAACGAACCGGTCACGTCGCACAGAATCAGATTGCGGCTGCGGGCAAACTCGTGAACACGTTCGAGCGGCTCGACCTGCTCGAACAGCGCACCGGGATAGATGCCGTTCTGCTCGGGAATGCGGGCACCGCGCGACGCCGTCGTTGAAACCTGCCACGGAGCGGGGTGCGACGCCAGCAGCAATCCGATTTCCGCATCGCGACAGAACTCGGCCAGATGTTCGTAAGCAGACAAAGCCAGGCCGACCTGCAGTGCCCAGTCGCCGCGATCGTCCGCCAGCCAGGCATAGCGGGATCGAGGATTATCCGCCCGCGACAGATCGTTGCTCGTGTCGCTGCTCAGCCACCCTGCCAGAAGTCGCTCGCCCAATCGCAGCGTCAGAAACGATTCGCTCAGCGGCTTCGTGATCGGATCAGCGAGCAGGTCCGGATGAGTACAGACCAGCGGTCGCTCTCCGGGGCCGAGGTCCGTCAGGCGTCGAAAACGCCGATCATCAAACACGTCGCTCGGATCAAAGTGGGCGATGATCAGATCCGGATCGAGGCCTTCCAGCCGATGGCGGAACTGCAGGTACGACAGCAGCGGGCAATAGCTCGGTACACCGGCATTGATCACTTCAATGCGGACTCGCGACCGTTGCTGCAGTTCCTGTTCGAGCACTCGCGTCAGCGTTTCCGCCTCGGAAATTTCCGGCGCGAGAATGACGTCGTCGCCAAGGCACACGATGCGGAATACTCCCGGCGGCTTCGGATCGGCAATTTCGTCACCACGCAGGCCAAGACTGTTCGTGCGAAACTCGATGGGCTCCGCGTCGGGCACCGGAATTGACGTCGTGTGCAGCGGTTCGAGTTCGTGGAACGTGTGCCACGAGCGGGCGAGCGCGACTCGGTTCGATTCACGATCGACTGTCAGCTCGCGGCGGCACCAGACGATTCGCAGTGCGAACTCGACGACGCACGGAACCAGCGCAAGGATCAGCAGAGCGATCCCCAATGGTTTCAGAAATCGAAGCGTGCGACGCACCATCCGTGGGCCTGTCGGTATTCATTCAGCGCATTCCGAACGCTCCCTCCGCCCGGAACTGAGGTGGGATCGTACGGTCGAGCGGCGAAAATGAACAACAGGAGTCCGGAAGCTGGCTCTAGGCCGACATGCAGGGGTGGCATCGAGCTGGCCGTCAGCGAAATCGACTCTCGATGACAGGCCGGTCACGGAGTTTTCCCGTCGAACGCTCAGTACAGAGCTGGGTATCCGCTTTGGGGCTCATTCAGCGGATTCTTGTTCGCCAGATGTTTGCCGAGGCCGGTGCCGGGACAAAGAGGCCGGATGCGGCGCTGGTTCTTGGCGCCGGGCGTTCTTGCGCGGGGGCCTCGGCAGTGCGGACGGGCATCCACGAGTCTGAGGACGCGACGTCCGGTGAGGATGTGCCTGGCGTGTCGAGGTATCTCGGATCGGGAACCGGAGCCAGACTGTCGGTGGAAGCTGTCGTGGGATAGTTCCGAATTCCAGACAGCGACGAGAGTGGCTGCAATTCTGTGCCGAGGATGACTGGCTGCTGCGTTGCGTGCTGCGGACCGACCACTGGCGGAGGCGGTGCGACGGCCATCGGTGGCGGCGGGACAGTTGCCATTGGCGACGGGTAAATCGGCGCGGTCGCAACGCCGGTTGTGCCGCAGACGTTGCAGGTCGACTGAGCGACCTGCGGGACCATTGTTGTCTGATTCTGATAGCTGACCTGAGGCACTCGCTGCGTGACCTGATAGGGCACCTGGCGATACGAAATCTGCTGCTGGTAAGTCACCTGCGGAACCTGCTTCTGCACGATGCGCGGGACCCAGACCTGCTGCCAGGCTCCCTCGTCGACGGTCACCGTCTGATAAGTCGTGACGGGGATGGTCTGCGTTTGAGCTTCCGTGCGGTATTCGGTCCGCGTGACGTCTTGATAAGTGACCTGCGGCACGCTGACCGTCTGTGGCACCATCTGCATCTGCGGCTGCATGGTGACCTGTGAAACCGGAGCTGTCCGCGTGCAGGCACACGGGTTGGCCTGG
>JAPOLP010000431.1 GCA_029977045.1 Planctomycetota bacterium | reverse complement strand
GCGATCGGCATGCAGATCCTCGGTGCCATCGTGATCAAGAAGATCATCAACATCAAAATCTGATGCTCCTCACCGAGACGTCTTTCGAGACCGGCGGCCTCACGCAGAACCTCAGACAGAACAACGGACTCTCCGCGAACCAGGACCGAGACGATGGAATTCACCCAGATCCTTCCGTGGGCCATTTTCGGCGCGATCACAGTCATGCTGTGGGCGATGTTCCTGTTCTTCACAGGGGACAAGAATCGGGCAACTGAACGACTCGACGAACTGCGTGACCCAAGGCTGCGGCAGTCCGACAGCGACGAGGGAAGAAGCAGCGCGGCAATGAACGTGCTGGAAAAGGCAGCACCGACTCTGTCGAAAGCACTTGAGCCGAAATCCGATCTCGAAAGAAACGACGCGCGGCTGCGACTCGCGAACGCAGGTTTCAACTCGCCGAACTCGACCCAGATGTTCTGGGGAGCCAAGGCCGGCCTGGGACTGCTCTGCCTGTTTATCGGGGGAGCCGTTGGCTTCGTGAAGTACGGCACAAGCATGAACGGCCTCGTCACGATGGGCATCGTCGCGGGCATCGGCTTCTACGGACCGGAAATCTGGTTGTGGATGGTTCGCAAGGGACGCATGGAACGCATCTTCCTCGCACTGCCGGACGCACTCGACCTGATGGTGGTGTGTGTGGAAGCGGGGCTCGGTCTTGATGCCGGGATGCGGCGTGTTTCCGAGGAACTTGCCGACAGCGCCCCCGACATCGCGTACGAGTTCAGCCTGTGCAACATGCAGTTGCAGATGGGCCGTAAGCGTCGAGAAGTGCTGCGTGACCTCGGCCTGCGAACCGGTGTTGATGACGTTCGCGCTCTGGCGGCCGTTCTGATCCAGGCGGACAAGTTTGGCTCGTCCGTGGCACAGGCACTGCGAGTTCAATCTGACACGATGCGAATCAAGCGGCGTCAGATGGCGGAAGAACGAGCCCAGCAGACATCGGTCAAGATGCTCGTCCCACTGGTGCTGTTCATCTTCCCGAGCGTCGGCGTCGTGCTCGTTGGCCCCGCTGCGATCATGATGATGAAAAACCTGTTCATTGAATAAGCGCCGGCGACAGAGTTGCAAAACGGACTCGATGCTGAAGACTGTGAGCCCCCCGGTGCTGGCGTTCGCCAGTGCCGTGCCTTGAACCGGGACTCGCTCGATGTCTGATGCACTGCTGGCCTGCCTGGCGTTTCTGCCGATCATCGTTGTCGGCGTCTTTCTGGTTGTGCTTCGCTGGCCGGCCAGCCGTGCGATGCCACTTTCGTATGCAACCGTGGCAGTCCTTGCCCTCGCAGTCTGGAAGGTGCCACTGCTGAAGGTCGGCGTCGCCACCGTTCACGGACTGATTGTCGCTGCGACGTTGCTCTACATCATCTTCGGCGCGATACTGCTGCTGAACACGTTGAAGGAAAGCGGTGCCGTCGCGCGCATTCGACGAGGCTTCACCGACATCTCGCCAGACCGCCGCGTCCAGGTCATCGTGATTGCCTGGCTGTTTGGCTCGTTCATCGAAGGCTCGGCTGGTTTCGGAACACCCGCCGCGGTTGCAGTGCCGCTGCTTGTCGGGCTCGGCTTCCCGCCGATGGCCGCTGTCGTTTCGGGAATGATCATTCAGAGCACTCCGGTTTCGTTCGGAGCCCTCGGCACACCGATTCTCGTCGGAGTAAAGAATGGCCTCGACGGTTCCGCTGCCGTCACCGAGTTTGCTCAGAGTGCCGGCTTCTCGTCGCCAGGCGGCTCATTCGATCTCGTCAGTTCAGGATTCCTCGCGTCGATCGCATTCAAGGTGGCTCTGCTGCACTGCGTCGCCGGAACACTGATTCCGCTGTTCGTCGTGACGGTGATGACTCGCTACTTCGGCCCGAACCGATCGTTCGCTGAGGGCTTGCGCGTCTGGAAGTTTGCGATCTTTGCAGCCCTGTCGATGACGCTGCCCTACCTGGCTGTTGCGTATTTTCTAGGGCCCGAGTTCCCGTCACTGATCGGCGGGCTGGTCGGCCTAGGCATCGTCGTAACGTCTGCCCGTGCAGGCTTCCTTATGCCCAGAGGCGAACCCTGGGATTTCGCTCCGCGGGAACAGTGGAGCAGCGACTGGATCGGTTTCAGCGGCGAGAACGACGCCGAGGATTCGCCAGCATCAATGAATCTCGCGCTGGCCTGGTTGCCGTACGTGCTGGTTGCAGCGTTTCTTGTCGCAACTCGAATCCCGGAAGCTCAAATCAAGCCGCTGCTTGTTCACCAGAACGCAACGATCACGATCGACTGGGATCAGCTTAGTGGTATCGCGCCGGATTCAGCCGACGCGACTGGGATCACTTCAAAGGTGACGCCGCTCTATCTTCCTGGCTCGATCTTCATCGTCGTGTCACTGCTGACGTTCATACTGCACGGCATGAACGGTGCGGCCTATGCGACTGCGTGGAAAAACTCATCGCGGACGATGCTGCGAGCCTCGGTCGCACTGGTTTTCACTGTGCCGATGGTCCAGGTCTTCCTGAACTCCGGGGGCGGTGCCGAGGGCTTCGAGCGGATGCCGATCGCACTGGCAAACGGTGTCGCAGCCCTGGCAGGAGATGCCTGGCCGCTGCTGTCGCCGTTCGTAGGCGGGTTTGGAGCGTTCGTCGCGGGCAGCAACACTGTCAGCAACATGATGTTCTCCGAATTTCAGTTCGGAGTCGGCCAGCGAATCGGCGTGGCTCCCGACTGGATCGTCGCTCTGCAGGCAGTTGGTGGAGCGGCGGGAAACACGATTTGCGTTCACAACGTTGTCGCGGCGAGTGCTGTTGTGGGACTTGTCGGACGCGAAGGGCTGATCATTCGCCGCACACTGCCGGTGTTCTGCTATTACGCGCTGCTGCCGGGATGTTTGGGCTATGCAATCGTCTGGAGCGGGCAGTCCGGCTGGCTGAACGCCGGAACAATTCTGTTTGCCGGTGTTATCATTGCCCTGGCAGTGTTCGCGAACTCACAGCGTCGCGTTCGGGCAGAGGAACCTGGTGGCTGAAGCAGGAGCCAGCCATCGGAAGAGGGGTGGCGGTGTTGGCTGCGACCGAGACCCCTCGGGAAGGCCTTGATTGCCCGCAGCACCCCTCTTCCGGATTGGCCAAACGGAAACCAGGACACGCTCAACGGCAGAAACCGGAGAGCGCGACAGACACCGGCCAGATCATTGGGCCACTCGCGGCCCCTCGTGCCTGAAAACCAGCATCCGGGGCCTTTACCGGTCCAGACGCAATTCCTTCCCGTCAATTCTGCTCGGTTCCAGAAAGTTTTCAGGAATTGTCTCGCTGAGGATTCCGGACCCGGTTCGACAAGGTGTTTGCTGTCGGTTTTGAGGCTCCTTGACGCTTGATTTGCAGCGTTCCTATACTCGCCCGCCCTTGGCAAACCGAGGGAGTTCAAATGTCTCCATGCCGGGCCGATCTGGTCAGATTCTTTGCGATCCTGCTCGGCTTTGGCTTGTCAAAAACGAACTCGCGGTCACTCAGCGTGCGGACGTCGCGTGCAGTGAATGGATTCAATCGGTGGCGTCGATGAAGTCGTGGAACAGTGCCACGATGTGCGACCTTTTTCAGGCAGAGAGCTGCAATGAGTCTCAATGATCAGCCCGAACAGCAGGATTCTGACCAGGGGCAGACGACTGTTCATGTCGCGGAGTCACTCGAAGGCCACATAAAGGCGCTCATCTACGGCGGAGCTGCCGTGATCGTCGTCGTCGTGGGAATTATTGTCGCGACCAGCGCTGGTGGCGGTGCTTCCGAGGCTGGCTGGTCAAAGTTCGCCGAGGCAGCCAGCGCCAGCGACTTCGCAAACGTCGCATCTGATTTTCCGGGCACTGAAGTCGCCATCTGGGCGCGGCTCCGGGAAGCCGAGATGCAGCTGGGCGAAGGTATTCAGCTTCAGTTTACAGACCGCGCTGCCGCGAACAGCCAGCTGAAGAAAGCGGGTGAAGCATTCGATTCGGTCATCGAAAAAGCGTCGGCTCTGCCGAAAGCCCAGGAACGGGCAATGATCGGTCGGGCACGTCTTCTCGAAGCAACTTCCGACGGAGATCTGTCGAAGGCCATCGAAGCTTACAAGGGGTTTTCTCAGCGTTTTCAGGATTCCGTCTGGACTGACCACGTCGCTGCCCGGATCAAGTCGCTGGAAGCTGGCGAGGCCGATGAGTTTTACGCCTGGTTCAGCCAGCAGAATCCCAAGCCCGAAGACCGTCAGACGCCACGAGATGGCTTGCCTGCGGGACATCCCGAAATCCCCGTCTCGCTGCCACCGATTCCCGACGAGCTGATTCCGGCGGACTGGTCTGAGGTTGACCTCGGTGCCGATGCAGCTCCGGCGACCGGCGATGCCACAGCAGACGGCCCGGCAACGGACGCTAAGCCCGCTGCCGCCGAACCGCCAGCAGCTGAAGATGCTGCATCGAAAGACGCGGCCGCAGAATCAGAGAAGCCGAAGCAGGAATGACCGAGCTGTCGTCCTCTGAACCGGTTTCCGTCGTCGTCGAGTCGCGCGCGCATGGCTGGCGAGTTGACCATTACCTGACGCGGCTGTTCCCGAACTACAGCCGCTCCGCGTTTCAGGAAGCGATCCAGCAGCGGGCTGTGCTGCTTAACGGCCTGCCCGTCAAAGCAGGGCGTCGTCTGCGCGTCAATGACACTCTCAGCGTGCGATTGCCGTCACTGCCGGACGAGACGCTGCCGCCAGAAGACATTCCGCTCGATGTGCTGCACGAAGACGAAAGCCTCATCGTCGTCAACAAGCCGGCGGGAATGATTGTCCATCCGGGAAAAGGCAGCTACCGGGGTACGCTTGCCGGCGCACTGCAGTTTCACTTCAACAATCTCAGCGACGTTGCGGGCAAGCTTCGACCGGGCATCGTGCATCGGCTCGATAAGGACACCACCGGCGTCATCGTCATCGCAAAGGACAACCAGGTTCACAATCGGCTGTCGAGCCAGTTTGAAGAGCGTTCGGTGCAGAAGGAGTACCGGGCACTCATCTGGGGACAGCCGGAGTTCGACACGGACTGGATCGAGACGTTCGTCCGCGTCCATCCGAAGCAGCGTGAGAAGATGCAGGTCTGCGAGCAGATCGGCAAAGCCCGCGAAGCCGTGACCTTGTACGAGATGATCGAGCGTTTCGACAAGTGCTGCTACATCCGGATGCTGCCGAAGACCGGACGCACGCACCAGCTTCGAGTTCACATGTCATGGCTCGGTCATCCAATGCTCGCTGACAGCCTGTACGGCGGGCACGCTGAGGTTTACGCGCACGATCTGCTGACCTCTGCTGACCCCGCCGAGCCACTGGTTCTGATTCAGCGGCAGGCTCTGCACGCGTACCGTCTAACGTTTCGGCATCCAGACAGCGGCCAGGAGATGACGTTTGAAGCTCCGTTACCTGCTGACATGCTGAAGACGCTCGACGCACTGAAGACAGGCCACGTTGACTTGTCAGGAATGGACTCGGCTTCCGACACTGCCGCGTCTGACGAGCCGACTTCCGAATAACGATCACTCCGAAAGCACT
>JAPOLP010000068.1 GCA_029977045.1 Planctomycetota bacterium | reverse complement strand
GGCTGCGACACGCTGCTGGCCTCGGCGGCGCGGGTGAAATTCCCCAGCTCGACGACCTTCAGAAAGTAACGAAGCTGAAACAGTTCCATAAGCAGTTCTTATCCCAACCATAAGAAGTTGCCGGCTTGGCGATGGCAATCGCCAGCGTATCATCCTGCACTGATTTCGCTCAACGACGAGACGCGCTATCGTAGTGCCTCGAAACAACTGACTTTGAGACTCCGCACCTTTGCACGGGAGACCCGAACATGCACATCTTTAGTTGGAAGCTGGCCCGCAGCGTTGCCGTAGCGCTGGCTGGCCTCGCCATGACGACGACGATTTCTTCTGCAGCCGATGCTGAACCAGTCAAACTGGGCACGAACCGCCTGACCGCCGGTATCCCCGGCAAGGGTCCGGTGACGAAAGCAGAGATCGACAAGTGGCTCGCGAATCCGAAGAACCATGTTGAATTGAAGCCGGAACTGCCGATGGGCCTCGCGGCTGGGGCGTCGCAGATCAAAGGGCTCGATAAGAATCCGCTGACGCGAGCGAAGATCGAACTCGGTCGGCAGCTCTACTTCGACACGCGGCTGTCTGCGGACAACACCGTGAGTTGCGCGTCGTGCCATCATCCGGACGAGGGTTACGGACGTCACACGCAGTTCGGCGTGGGCATCGATGGTCAGGAAGGCGGTCGCAACTCGCCGATCAGCTACAACCGGATTCTGTCCGACCTGCAGTTCTGGGACGGGCGAGCAGACTCGCTGGAAGCTCAGGCCGTTGGCCCGATCGCTAACCCGATCGAAATGGGCAACACGCATGAGAAGGCCGTTGCCACGCTGAAGAAGATTCCGGGCTACGTCGCTCAGTTCAAAGCCGTCTTCGGCGGCGACGACGCGGTCAACATCGACAACGTTGGCAAGGCAATCGCAACGTTTGAACGAGTCATCGTCAGCGGCCCGTCGCCGTTCGACTACAACGAGGCGTTTCAGCCGTTCACACGTTTTGATAAGGACGAACTGGCAGAACTGAAGGAAGACTCGCCGGAAACGTACGCTCGTTATGAGGAACTCAAGAAGGGCATCGAAAAGAACCCGATGTCTGATTCCGCGAAGCGAGGTAAGGAGCTGTTCTTCAGCCAGGAAGTGAACTGTGCCGCGTGTCACGTTGGAGCCAACCTGGCCGACGAGAAGTACCACAACCTGGGCATCGGCATGGATGCGAAGGAGCCGGATGTCGGTCGTTTCGCCGTGACGAAAGACCCGAAGGACTGGGGTGCCTTCAAGACGCCGACGATTCGCAACGTGGCTCTCTCCGCTCCCTACATGCACGACGGCAGCCTGAAGACGCTGGCAGACACCGTTGAGCACTACAACAAGGGCGGCACGCCGAACAAAAACCTCAGCGACAAAGTCAAGAAGCTGAACCTCAACAAGCAGCAGGTTCAGGACATCGTCGCCTTCATGAAGGCTTGCACCGGCAGGTTCCCGAAAGTCGAACGCGAACGTCTGCCTGAGTAATTCACGCTCCGCAACTATCGAGAGGAAGCTGCCATGTCTGCGGAAAACCGCGAGCAGATCGTTGAAGAACTGAAGGTCGCGTACTGGATGGAGATCGAAACGGTCACCAACTACATCGCGAATTCGATCAATCTGGACGGAGTCCGGGCCGAGGAGATCAAGAAGGCACTACAGGCCGACGTGGCCGAGGAACTGCTGCACGCTCAGAACATCGCCCGCCGCATCAAGACGATCGGCGGGCGGGTGCCGGGGAGTGCTCAGTTCAGCGCGTCGCAGAACGCCCTGCAGCCGCCGGATGATTCGACCGACGTCATCTCCGTCATCAAGGGCGTGATCGCCGCCGAAGACGCGGCGATCGCTCAGTACACGAAGCTGATCAAACTCTGCGACGGCGTCGATTACGTGACTCAGGATCTCTGCATCCAGTCACTGGCCGATGAAGAAGAACACCGCCGCAACTTCATGGGGTACCTGACAGAGTACGAGAAGCGCTGAGTGTCGTTGTTTGCTCCGCGAACGAAACGTCTTAGCTTCGAAGTGACTCTGGCAGTGTAAGAACTCTGAACGCACCGACCGCGGAGCGGTCAGCGACTTTCAAGGCCGTCGACGTCCAGTCGGCGGCGTTGTTCTTTGCACCCTTAATTCAGACCGTAGCGGTTCATTTTGTAATGCAGCGTGCGAACGCTGATGCCGAGGGCTCGTGCGGTGTTTTCGCGGTGGCAGTCGGATGCCACGAGGGCGGCCTGGATGGCGTCCTTCTCAGCGGCTTCGGCTGCTTCGGCGAGGAGGCGGACGGCTGTCGGGCCAGCGGGCCGGGTACGTCGCAGTTCGGCGGGCAGATGCTCGGGAGTAATCGTGTTGTCGGTGACCGTGACGACCAGACGCTCCATCACGTTGCGTAGCTGTCGGACATTCCCCGGCCAGACGGCTGCCGTGAAGACGTGCATCGCTTCGTTGGCAACCTGTTTCGCCGGACGGTTGTGCCGCTGGCAGAAGTGGTTGAGAAAGTGCTCGACCAGCAGCGGAATGTCCTCGCGGCGTTCGCGCAGCGCCGGCACGTTGATCGGCACGATGTTCAATCGGTAGTAGAGGTCCTCTCGAAACGTGCCGTCGTCGATGAGTTCCTGCACGTTGCGGTTCGTGGCGGAAACGATGCGGGCATCGGACTCCAGCAGGTCCTCGCCGCCAACTCGCATAAACGTGCCGGATTCCAGGACGCGAAGCAGGTCGACCTGGCTGCGGGCAGTGACCTCAGTAATCTCATCGAGGAACAGCGTGCCGCCTCGAGCCTGCTCGAAGCAGCCCGGCTTCTGACGGGACGCTCCGGTGAACGACCCCTTTTCGTGGCCGAACAGTTCGCTTTCGAGCAGAGTTTCTGGCAGGGCGCCCAGGTTGACAGCGACGAACGGTCCGCTGCTGCGATTACTGAGATCGTGCAGGGCTCGCGCGATGAGTTCCTTGCCGGTGCCGCTTTCTCCCTGAATGAAGACTGTCGCGTCGGTGTCGGCGACCTGACGAATCTGCTGGAAAAGAACCTGCATCGCGTTGCAGTTACCGATGATGCCTGAGATCTCGCCAGCGTTTGCCAGACGATCCTTGAGGTCCCGATTCTCAACCTGCAAACGGTGATGATCGAGCGCTCGCGCGACCTGCTCGCGAATCAGATTCAGATCGACTGGCTTCGAGATGAAGTCGAAGGCGCCGCGGCGCATTGCTTCAACGGCAGTCTCGACAGTTCCATGAGCGGTGATGACGATCGCCGTCGTCTCCGGCTTTCGCTCGTGCACGTACGAAACGAAGTCGAGCCCGTCGCGGTCGCCAGGCAGTCGAACGTCGACGATGACGAGCTGAAAACTGCCGGCCTCGAAGTGGTCGATCGCCTCGTTCACGCTGGCGGCCGTTTCGATCACGTCAGCCAGCTTTTCGAGGCCCTTCTTCAGGCCGGATCGAATGTTCGGCTCGTCGTCGACGATCAGGATGTGAAAGCCGTTGCTCACTGCGGGATTCCCGGCCATGAATCTAACCACTGCTGCCGATCGGCAGGGTATCAGACGGAACGCTGCTTTCATCAGAACGCAGCGAGAGATCAGCCAGACGCGTTGAGGCTGCGGTTATTCGTTCGACCGGAAGAGTCACTTCAAACACAGTGCCGTCTTCCGATGAATGGAACTCGATGCTCCCGCCATGCTGGCGCACGATCTTGTCGCACAAGGCAAGTCCCATACCGGTCCCCTTGTTCTTCGTCGTGAAGTAGGGATCGAAGACGCAGTCGCGGATGTTCTCCGGAATGCCGGTGCCGGTATCGGCGATCTGAATCTGAATCGACACGTCGAGGTCCTGCGAGATCACTCGCTGAGCCCGAACAGTAAGTGTCCCGCCGTTGGGCATGGCTTCCATGGCGTTGACCAGCAGATTGAGCAGCACCTGTTCGAGCCGGACTCGATCGGCGTTGATTTGAGGCAAGTCGTCGGTCTCGACGCTGAGTTCGATCTTCTGCCGCGCGGCCTGCGGAGTGATCAGCTTGATCTGGCGGTCGACCAGAGTTGCCAGATCAAGTTGCGCAGTCTCAAGACGTCCGATGGACGCGAAGTCGCGGAAGTTTTCGAGCACGTCGCTGACACGGGCGACTTCAGTGCGGATGACGCCGAGCATCTGATGCACTTCGCCCTGTGCGACGGTTCCGTCGAGTTCCTCATCCAGCAATTGAACGTGCAGGGACAGCGCGGCCAGCGGATTCTTGATCTCGTGATGCAGGCCGGCAGCCAGCGATCCGAGCCCCATGTAACGCTCCATTCGCCGCAGCCGTTCCTCGATCAGCACACGCTCGGTGACCTCGCGAAGCTGAATGATGTTGCCGATGACCTGCTCGCGATGGTCGCGCAGCGGCTGGCAGAACGCCCGCAACACTCTTGGGACGGCAGACCGGTTGCTGGCGAAGTCCTCCGGCGTGACGTCGTGCGGCTCTTCGCCGTTGGAGCGGCGCCGGAAGTCTTCCAGCGGAATACTGTCGCTAAGTTCGGCCAGCGGCAGGCCGACGCAGTCGCGATCGAGATCCAGAAATTCGATGCCACGTCGGTTGATACTGGTCACCAGGCCGTTGATGTCCGTCGTGATCACGGCCAGATCCATACTGCTGATGATGTCGCCGGCTTTCGATTTGATGTCACGCAGCGATTCCTGCGACGACCCGTACGCTCGACCGAGCAGTGCGACAGCCAGCGCCGTCACGACCAGGTTCAGCACGACGAGAATCGACAGCCGAAACTGCCACAGCAACTCGCCTTCCAGTTCGGCTGCGTCGAGTGCCGCGTCTGGCGGCAGCTTGTTGATGAGCTGATGGACGATCTCACGCTCGTGCAGAAAGTCCATCATCACCCAGACGGTAACGACAAACGCAGCAATGCTGAGAGTGAGCAACCCGACGATTGCAGGCCGAAACGCATTCCGCGTCTCGTTGGCATTGATTCGAAACATGGAAGACTGTGCTTGAAGACGGACTCGTCCGGTGTCGGGGGTCTGAGAAGAAGACGTATCCAGAGCCTGCTGCCCCGCCAGACGGAAGTGAGCCCCGCAAATCCCCTGCCACTCGAAAATCACGCCGGATTCCAGCGTCCCACACAGTCTTTCGTGCAAGCAACTGCAGACGCGATGCAGAATTCTGCATCTACCTGCAGAAAATCTCCAATCAGCGATCGGTGATCAGAACGCATCCTGGCTGGCTCGCCCAACCCGGCAGTGAACTGCAGGTCGTTGCATCCACCTGCAGCTCGCTGCAGCGAACGCGAAGCTGACGGCTTCTCGAAATCAACGAGCGGAGAATTATCAGAATTGAGTTCCGGCCTGCTCGCCTTGGGACACGAGTGAAACGCCCGCGACTTTGTCGCGCGGACCGCTGTCTTCCGTCCGTGCACGTCGCGATCAGGCGACTGTCTCTTTCATCGACTCAGAGTCTGGCACGGTCCTTGCCTCAGGGCGTCCGCCTTCAAAGCCCGCCTTGTCTGGCACGTTGCCAGGCGAACTGGTTACCGGAAGTTGCGACAGGTGCCTGGCGACTGTGGGCTCCAGCCCTGCAGAGTCCTGCACCAGACCGCTTCCGATCCAGCCCCGCAGCAACCGCTCGATCAGTTCAGCTACGGAACGATCTATCCATGTCTGACGCCGTGTTGACCGTCGCTCCCGAAGAATCTTCGTTACCAGTCATCGATCAGCTCAGCGAACTGCGGTACCTGGTTGAGCGAGCGGCTCATCTGCTGCCGACTCAGGGGCCAATCGAAGTCTTCGTTTATCGCAACCCGCTGGAAGCGTACGAGCACCTGCCGTTTGACGAAGCCGTCAAAATCGCGCGGCAGAGGTTTGATGCCGAGCCGTACTGGCCGGAAGCCCGCTACCGCGAACTGCTGGACGCCGGTCGCATCACCGTTTTCGATCTGCAGGCGGTCCTGCGGGACGATCTCGACGGCCTCGCCGACGAAACGATCGACGGACTCGGCACGCGGCAGCAGATTCGGTTGGCGATGCTGCGACATCCTCTGCTGGTTGGCCCCGATGCCGAGCTGCGATGGATCGTTGCCGAGACCGACGCGCTGCAGCGATTCCATCCGGATGTTTCCGTACGCATTCGCGAGTCAATGGTGGGAGCTACTCGTAAGTGGCTATCAGATAACGCGGCAGGAGCAGCTCCGACCGGAGAGCGTGCTGCCGTCATCGCCGACGAACTGCTTACTCGTTTCGGACGGCGTCCCGACAAATACTCAGATCGCGACTGGGAAGCCGCCTCGCTGCAGTTTCTGTGGCGGCTCTGCCGGGATGCCTCGTACGAAGTGCCGCCCGCCAGCGACCACGGTCACGAAATCGATTTCCCCCGAGACATCCTGTTGAAGGCGACTGGCGAGGACATCAACCGTTACACGCACGACCTGCTGATCCGCTTCTGCGGCGCGTTCCTCGACCAGGGTTACGCTGGCTGGGAACTGCCCAACCGCGAGGACGGCCTCTACCGCTCATTTCTCGATCTCTACCGGCACGCGAGGTCCGTTCCCGACGAGTGGCTGCGTGGTCTGGGAGACGAACTGCGATCGCTGCAGCGGGAAGGCACGACTCCGGAGCAGTCGATCGACGACTCGCTCAGGCTGCTCGGTGTGGCCGACGAGGACCACGAAGAGTTCATCATGCGGACTCTGCTGTCACTTCGTGGCTGGGCCGGAATGGTCTGGCAGATGGAGACCGCTGCCGACTGGACCGTGCGGCCCGCCCGCGATGGCTCACTGCTTGAATACCTCGCGGTGCAGCTCATCCTTGAACGCCAGGCCATCGCGTATATCGGTCGGGAAGTGCTCGACGAACGCGGCTCGCTGCTGGATGTCCTGCACGCCGCGGCGTCACGCATCCCGGCGAAGAAGCCGATGAATCTGGAACGCCGGGCATTCATGCTCTTCCAGGTCGGACAGATGCTCGGCTGGCAACCAGAGAAGCTGCTGACCATCAGTGGCAGCGACTGGGCCGAATTGATCGGCGAAATCGAAGCGTTCTCCGGTCTCGAACGCCGCCGCGTGTTTCATCTGGCCTACGAGCGACAGTACCGCATCGCAGCGATGGACGCGTTCGCGGCTCACTCCCGGCAGCGGCACGAGTTGCGGCAGTCGAAGCAGGCCGACCAGAGTGACTCGCCACGTCGTCCATCGTTTCAGTTGCTGTGCTGTATCGACGAACGCGAGGAGTCGTTCCGCCGCCATGTCGAGGAAGTCGCTCCGGACTGCGAGACGTTTGGAGCCGCTGGCTTCTTCGCCGTCGCGATGAACTACAAAGGCGCAGCCGACAGCTTCTACAAGCCGCTGTGTCCGGCTGTCATTCAACCCGAGCACTTTGTTCGAGAAGATGTCGGCTACACGTTTGAAGGTGTGCATCGCAATCGGGCTCAGATGCGCAGCCACCTGGGTCGGATGTCGTACGGGTTTCACACGCGGAGCCGGACCTTCCTCGGGGGTATCGTCGCGGGCATCGTTGGATCGCTCGCGACGGTACCGTTGGTCGCCCGCGTTCTGTTTCCCCGGCTGACGTCCCGGATTCGCAGCCGCTTCGGGTCACTGTTGCAGCCGCCGCCAGTGACGTGGCTCGATCTGCAGCGGGATGAAAGCGAGCCTGGTCCGAGGCCGGGACACATCGGCTACACGCTCAACGAAATGGCCGACATCGTCGTTCGGCTGCTGGGCGATATCGGGATTAAGCGAACGGAAGACTTCTCGCGGCTGTTCATCGTTTGCGGACACGGCTCGTCGAGCCTCAACAACCCGCACGAATCTGCTTACTGCTGTGGAGCCTGCGCCGGAAAACGCGGAGGTCCGAATGCGCGAGCGTTCGCGCAAATGGCCAACGACTATCGAGTCCAGCAGCTTGTTGCCGAACGCGGGCTGGTCATTCCCGACGACACGGTCTTTGTCGGAGCGTACCACGACACCTGCAACGACTCGGTCGTCTATTACGGACTCGATCGGCTGCCGCCGTCGCACTGGGAAGACTTCGACGCGGCTCGTGCATCCATTGAAGAGGCTCGCAAACGCAACGCTCACGAACGCTGCCGCAGGTTTGCGTCATCACCGCTGTCTTTGACAGTGGATGAAGCACTGCGACATGTCGAGGGGCGTGCCGAAGACATCTCACAGCCGCGTCCCGAATACGACCATGCGACCAACGCTCTGGTTGTTGTCGGACGCCGCGAATGGTCGCGCGGCCTGTTTCTTGACCGGCGGGCGTTTCTGATTTCCTACGACCCCGCTGCGGACGACGCGGAGAGTTCGATCCTCCTGCGGATTCTGGCCGCCGCTGTTCCCGTCTGTGCGGGCATCAACCTGTCCTTCTATTTCTCGACCGTCGATAACGTGAAATACGGCTCCGGGTCGAAGCTGCCGCACAACGTCGCCAGCCTGCTGGGAGTCATGGAAGGCACGTCGAGTGACCTGCGTACCGGCGTGTATCAGCAGGTCTGCGAGATCCACGAACCGGTGCGGTTGCTGTTCACAATCGAGACGACTCCGGATGCCATGCTCTCGATCATGGACCGGAACGAGACGATCGGAAAACTCTGCCGCAACGGCTGGGTGCAGCTCGCGGTCATTGATGCCGAAACCTCGAAGCTGCAGCTCTTTCGCAATGGGAAGTTCGAGCCCTACGAGCCGTCGACGAACAAGCTGCCCGAAGTGTCGTCATCGCTCAAGTGCTACGAAGCCTCGCGTGAGCACCTGTCCTTCCAGTCGATCCGCGAGACCGCCTCCCACCACCCGGTGACTGCCTGAAAGCCGTAGGGCCAGTTCCCACCGGCCAGCCTGGCTGGTCAGTACTCCGCCGATTCCCCGCCTCCACTCTTTGTCAGCCCACCGCTCATGAACATCAATACGGTCTATCAGATTCTCGGCCTGATTGTGGTCGCCAGCCCGGCAGTTCTGCTTGCCGTGCTGGGACTGCCGGCACTCCTCGGCAAGCCGCTGACCGAGTCTGCTCAGGGGCACTTCACGCGGGCTGCCGTTCTTTCAGGATTGGTAGCGGCACTTGTCGTACTCGGCATGATGCTGACGTTCGACTCCCGGCACGTCAGCATCGAACTCGGCAACTGGGTCGAGATCGAACCGGAACACTTTCACTTTCACATGAAGTTCGTGTTCGACCGGCTGTCCGTGCCGTTCGCGATTCTGTCGTTCGTGCTCTGCGGAACCGTCGGAGCATTCGCCAGCAATTACCTGCATCGCGAATCCGGCTATCAGCGGTTCTTCCTGCTGTACGCGGTGTTTCTGCTGGGCATGGTGGTTTCGTCGCTTGCCGGCACGATCGAAACGCTGTTCTTTGGCTGGGAACTGGTCGGCCTCTCCTCCGCGCTGCTGGTCGCGTTCTTTCATGAACGACCCGGCCCGGTCCGCAACGGCCACCGCATCTGGTCGGTCTACCGAGTCGCCGACGCGGCATTCCTGATCGCCGCACTGACGCTGCACCACCTGACCGGTGCCGGAGACTTCGACGGCTTGATGGGAACCGGCCCGTGGCCGGAAGGCGTTGCCGCCATCGACTCCCGACATGCTCTGATCGTCGGCCTGCTGCTGCTGGTTGCGGCGGCAGGCAAGTCCGGCATGGTTCCGTTCTCCGGCTGGCTGCCGCGAGCGATGGAAGGCCCAACGCCGTCCAGTGCCGTGTTCTACGGTGCTCTGTCAGTCCACCTGGGAACCTACCTGCTGCTGCGGGTCAGTCCGATGTTGGAAGTCAGCCTGCCGTTGAGCATCGCTGTCGTCGCGCTGGGACTGGTCTCCGCCGTCTGCGGAACGCTCGCGTCGCGGGTTCAGTCTGACGTGAAGAACGCTCTGGCGTTCTCGTCGCTGACTCAGGTGGGAATCATCACAGTCGAGATCGGCTTGGGCTTCCGCTACCTGGCTCTGATTCACATGATCGGCCACGCGTGTCTGCGCACGCTGCAGCTTCTGCGATCGCCTTCCGTGCTGAAGGACTTTCAGTTGCTGGAGAACGCTGTCGGCGAGCATCTCACCGCCAGCCCCGGCTTCTGGAACTCGCTTCTGTCGAGGCGACATCTCGACTTTCTGTACCGCTTCTCGCTCGAACGCGGTTATCTCGACAGCCTGCTCAACGAATACGTCGTCCGGCCATTCGTCGCCGTGTTCCGCTGGTGTGATCGCCAGGAACGCCGCTGGACCGGCTTTGCCGGTGGTGGCGAATCTCGCGAATCCGACCGCATCGCTGTTTACGGGGACTCCCTGGAGGACGTGCTTTAATGTCTGAACTTCATTTGCCCTGGCTCGAGCTGGCCGTCCTGATCCCGCTTGTCGGGAGCCTGTGGGTGGCTTTCCTCAGAAGTCACACCGTCGCCCGTGCGCACAGCATTGTCTTTTGCGTGCTGGCTCTGCTGTGTGCCGTTGGCGAGTGGATCGACTTCAGCACGCTGCACTCGTTCGAGGCTCACGACCACTGGGACGTGCTGGCTTCGACGTTTCACCGCGACGTGCTGGTCGTCGACGAGCTGAGTGCTCCGCTGCTGCCGCTGGGCGCGATGCTCTACCTGATGACCGTCCTGACGACGCTGAGCACGAAAGTGAACCGCTTCTCGTTCGGCTGGACGCTGTTCTCGGAGTCGATTCTGCTGGCCACTCTGAGCTGCCGCGAACCGTGGGCAATCATCGCGCTGATGTCCGTCGCGACGGTGCCGCCACTGCTCGAAATGCGGTTCCGCAAGCACTCGACTCGGTTTTACTGCCTGCACATGGGCCTGTTTATCGCCCTGATGGTCGCCGGCCAGGCACTCGTCCCTGCCGGGGCGTCGGCGCTCAATCCGCCGGTCATCGCCGGCTGCCTGCTGACAGCGGGTGCGTTGCTTCGCAGCGGGATCACTCCCCTGCACTGCTGGATGACGGACCTGTTTGAGAAAGCAACGTTCGGCACCGCCCTGCTGTTCGTGACTCCGATGACCGGAGCCTACGCCGTGATGCGGCTCGTTCTGCCGATCGCTCCAGACTGGGCACTGCAGTGGATCGCGATCGTGTCGCTGTTCACATCGGTCTATGCCGCCGGGATGGCACTCGTGCAACACGAAGCCCGCCGCTTCTTCTGCTACGTTTTCCTGAGCCACTCGTCGCTCGTGCTGGTCGGGCTTGAAATGGTCACGCCGCTTGGACTGGCAGGAGCCCTGTGCGTCTGGCTGTCCGTTGGCATCTCGCTGCTCGGCTTCGGTCTGACACTGCGGAGCGTTGAAGCGCGTACCGGTCGATTGTCGCTCGACAGTTTTCATGGCCTGTATGAGCACGCTCAGGTTCTGGCGGGGCTGTTCCTGCTGACCGGCCTGGCATCGATCGGCTTCCCGGGCACGATTGGTTTCGTCGGTACCGAGTTACTGGTCGAGGGCGCCGTCGAGGTCTACCCGCTCGTTGGTCTGGCCGTCGTGCTGGCGGCAATGCTCAATGGTGTGGCCGTCGTACTTGCCTACTTTCGCGTCTTCACCGGGACCCGGCACCAGGCCAGCGTTTCGCTGCACTGCCGTCTGAGTGAGCGGATCGCGATTCTCGTTCTCACTGTTCTGATTCTGGGCGGCGGCCTGTATCCGCAGCCCGGAGCAGCCTCACGCTATCACGCCGCAGTCGCGCTCATGGAACACCGCGGCGATACGACGTCTTCTCAGCACGTCGTCGACGATGCGGGTCAATCGAGCATCGCGCCCCAGCAACCGACTTCCCAGGCTGGCCTGCTGGCCAAGACCCATCCTCACTGAAACCGGTCCAACAACCGGCAGCTGACCAATCCACAGCCATCGCAATGATGGCACGGCGACCCTTGTGGCGTCGCCGTGAAGGCCCCTGCGACCGAGGTCCAATGGGAGGGGTGCGCGCTGCGCCCACTCCCGAAACCACTGACTTCAGAACTTCGAGAGACCAGACCATGACAGAACAAACGGAAACAACACTGACCCGAGGCGAACCACCCGTCGGCAACCTGAGCAGCTTCAAGACGTACCTGAAGCACGACATCGTGTCGGGGTTCCTCGTCTTCCTGATCGCCCTGCCGCTATGCCTGGGCATCTCGCTGTCGTACGGCTTCCCGGCGATTGCCGGCGTGTTCACAGCGATCATCGGCGCGATTGTCACCACCTTTATCAGTAACTCGGAACTGACGATCAAAGGACCGGCCGCCGGGCTGATCGCGATCGTGGCTCCATGCGTGATGTCGTTCGGCTGGAGCGGCGTGGCCGGCGAGTTCAATCTCGAAGCCTACCGCTGTGCACTCGCCGTCGGCGTCGCCGCCGGCGTCATTCAGATTCTGATGGGCATCTTCCGAGTCGGCTCGCTGGGCGACTTCTTCCCGTCGTCAGTCGTACACGGAATGCTCGCCGCGATTGGCGTGATTATTCTCGCGAAGATGCTGCCGGCGGCGCTCGGGGTCAAAGTCGGAGGAGCCCCGCTCGACCTCCTGCTGGGACTGCCCACGATTCTGCAGCACTACGAACCGACGATCGCCATCGTCGGACTGGTTAGTGTTTCGATCATGTTTGCCTGGCCGTTCATTCAGAAGAAGTTCGTCAAAGTGAAGGCCATCCCGGCGGCGATGATTGTCCTGGCAGTGGCGATCCCGCTGGCGAACGTTCTCGACCTGTCCAGCAAACACACCAACGCCGTGTCGCTCGATAGCAAGAAGCCGACAGCCGCCGTCGCGAGTGCCGCTGCTGACAAGCAGCCCGCTACCGCCGACCATGCTGCTGCTGACGCGAAGCCCGCGGCTCCGGCGAAGTCGGACACACTGATCTCTGTTCCGGCGTTCGGCGAAACGTTCTCATCGCTGACGTTCCCGAAGTTCGACGCGCTGCTGCAACCGCAGGCGTGGCAGTGGGTTTTCATGTTCGCGATCATCGGAACGCTTGAGTCGATGCTCAGCGCCAAGGCGATGGACCTGATCGACCCGTGGAAACGCAAGACAACGCTCGATCGCGACAACATCGCCGTTGGCGTTGCAAATACGCTTTGTGCATTCGTCGGTGCGACTCCGATGATCTCGGAAATCGTGCGTTCACGAGCGAACCTCGATAACGGCGCCCGAACGCGGTTT
>JAPOLP010000761.1 GCA_029977045.1 Planctomycetota bacterium | reverse complement strand
CCGTCGCTGAATCACAAAGGTGTGCAGCAGATGTTTCTCACCGAAGGCCGCTACTTCACGAACCCCTGGGACGATGGTCCGCGGTTCTTCAACCCGTACGACTGGGACTGGGAAGTCGTCGACCAGCTCACGATTCCGCCGGACAAGATGGCGGTGCTGGTTTCACTGGCCGGAGACGATCTCGGCTACGGCGAGTTTCTGGGTGAAGTCGACGAGAGTCGCAACCCGGTAAAAAAAGGCATCGTTCCGGACGTGCTGCGACCAGGGCGCTATCCCGTGCATCCTTACCTGTTCGAGATCGAGCTGCACGAGCCGGTGACAATCGAGGCAGGCTTCCAGGGAGTGGTCACCAACCTGGCCGGCCCGTTTCCTGTCGATGCAAATCAGTTGCTGGTGGCCGAGGGCGAACGCGGCGTGCAGGACAAGACGCTGGCCGAAGGCACGCACTACATGAACCCCTACATGTATCGCATCAGCAAGGTCGACTGTCGCAGTCAGCGGTACAACCTGGCGCAGGCGAAGGACATGGGCTTTCCGTCGAAGGACGGCTTCTGGGTCAGTCTCGACGGTCGCATTCAGTTCCGCATTGATCCTGCGAAAGCCGCCGAGGTGTACGTCATCTACAACGAGGAAGAGAACGGTGACGACATCGACGAAGAGATCATTCGCAAGGTGATCATGCCGAACGCCCGCAGCTTCTGCCGGCTGGAAGGCTCCAACAAACTCGGCAAGGAGTTCATCGCCGGCGAGACGCGAATGGAGTTCGAGCAGCGATTCCAGGAAGCGATGGTCGTCGCGTGCGAACCGCTGGGCATCATCATTCAGGAAGCTCTGATCACCGACATCTACCCGCCGGAGCAGATTCTTGTACCGATTCAGGAACGCGAGAGCGCTCGCCTGGAAGAAGAGAAGTTCCAGGCGGAAATCCTGCAGCAGGAGCAGGAGAAGAATCTTGCCGAGGACAAGGCTCTCGTGAAGCAGGAAGCGGCACTCGTCGACATCGGACAGGACGTCGCCAAAGTCACGATTCAGGCGAAGAAGGAACAGGACGTTGCGAAGACGAAGGCCGAGGAAAAGCTGGCCGTTGCCAAACTAAAGCTGGAAGCCGCGAAGGACGAAGCCGCCGCGATCCTCGCCCGGGCGAAAGCAAAGGCAGAGGTCATCGGGTTCGAGAATGAAGCCGACGCGGCTGGCTGGCGGCGTGCCGTCGAGGCGTTCGACGGCAATGGCCGCGAGTACGCTCAGTACGAGATGTACCAGAAGCTGGCTGCCGCGTATCGCCGCATCGTCGTCAACACGGCGGATAGCCCGATCATGCGGATGTTCGATCAGCTCGGCGAGCGTCCGGCATCGGCTACTGCTCCGGCGACGCTCGCTGCCGAACCTGCTGCTCCGGCAAACGCGACATCGCCAGTGGCAACAACGCCCGCCGCTGGCGACTGACGCAGCGAGCGAACCTCAGCCTTAGTTTCAAAAACAGACAACGGACTTCTGCATCTCCACTGAGATCGAACCATGAAATTACTTCGACTTTCCAGCCGTCTGCTGGCCGCTCTGGCGGTCGCCGTGCTTCTGCTGTGCAGCGGGGCCTGGCTGACGATCGAATGGACCTACAACTATCACTGGGTTCCGGAGGGGCACAGCATGAGCCTGCGGTACAAAGGACCGCCGCTGCCTCTGCCGTTCCTGGGAGTCCGCAATCCTGCCCCGCCAGGTACCTTCGCGAAGGTCACCGAAGGAGCCCGGACGCCGGACGAACTCGGAGTACTCGAACATCTGGTCGGTCCTGGCCGGCACTTCTACTGCCCGCTGTGGTGGGAATGCACGATCGTGCCCGACACGCTGATCAAGCCGGGCGAGGTCGGCATCGTGTCGAGCAAAATGGGGAAGGACCTGCCCGCTGGCGAGTTTCTCGTCGATGGCGACATCGGAGCGACTGTGTCCAAAGGCATCCTGCGGAAGGTGCTTACACCGGGTCGTTACCGCATCAATCCATACGCCTACGAAGTCACGGTGGTGACCGAGACGTCGACGCAGAGCGGCAGCCAGATCAAGCGAGCTGGCTGGGTCCGGATTCCTGCCGGCTACGTCGGCGTTGTTACCAACCTGACAGACAACGCGGCGACGGGACTCAAGTCAGGCATTCAGCCGAACGTGTTGACTCCCGGACTGTACCCGATCAATCCGCGCGAGCAGCAGGTCGACATCGTCAACATCGGCTATCGCGAACTGAGCATCATCGCAAACATGAAACTGGGACCGGACGGGCAGCCGGTGTACGAGACCAGCGGTGAACCCATCATCGAGGAAGGTGAAAGCGGCATCGGTTTTCCGTCGAGCGACGGTTTCGACATCCGCATGGATTTCACCGCCATCTGGGGCATCATGCCCGATCAGGCTCCGGACGTGATTCACGAATACGGCAACGTCGAAGCGGTCGAACAGAAAGTCGTCGACCCGCAGATCGAAAGCATCTGCCGGCAGATGGGTTCGAGCCTCAAGGCCGTTGACCTGCTGGTCGGTGAGACTCGCACAAAGTTCCAGGAAGACACGTCGGCTCGTTTCCACGAGAAGCTGGAAGCGAAGGGGATCACCGTGCTGAACGGCCTGGTCCGGCACATCTACATTCCTCAGGCCGTGCGTACGCCGATGCAGCAGGCGAACATCGCGGCGGAACTGAAGCTGACCCGCGAGCAGGAACAGTTGACGGCGAAGACGGAAGCTCTGCTGCGGCAGGCTGAACGTGACGTCGAACTCGCCACGCGAACGATCGAGGAAGAAACAGAACGTCTGGTCGCCGCGAAACTTGCCGAGGGTGAAAAGGACGCTCAGGAGACAATCGAGGAGACGCAGAAGCTGGTCGCGGAGAAAGATCGCGAAACGGCCGAAATCGAAGCTGAGGCCACACTGCTGCTCGGCCAGGCTCAGGCTGAGAGCCGTCAAATGGAAGAAGAGGCGAAGGCCGACAAGTTCAAGCTGGCGGTCACGGCCTTCGGTTCCGGAGACGCCTACAACCAGTGGGTCTTCGCGAAGGGACTGCCGGATGACATTCAGCTCGACATGATTTACGCGGGCGAAGGCACGTTCTGGACGGACCTGAATGGCTTCAGCGAAACGATGCTTGGCCGACAGGTGACGACGCAGCCGTCTACGCCAGCAAAGACCCCGGCGGTGCAGAAAGCGCAGCCAGCGTCACGAACACGGACGCCTGGTCAGAGGTAGCTGCCGGATGAGTCGCGCAGTTACTCGTGACTGTGCGCGGCGTCGGGGAACGTTCCGGAGCGGACTTCGTCGGCGTATTGCCGGACGGCTTCCGTCGCGATGCTGCGCAGATCGGCGTAGCGTTTCAGGAACTTCGGCTGGAACGACGACGGTGAGATCCCCAGCAGGTCGTGCGTGACGAGCACCTGACCGTCGCAGTCCGGCCCCGCTCCGATGCCGATCGTCGGGATCGAAACCGCCGCCGTCACTTCAGCGGCGATCTGACGCGGCACCAGTTCGATGCACAATGCGAATGCGCCAGCGTCTTCGGCAGCTTTGGCATCGGTCAGAATGCGATCGATGTCGCGCTGAATGCGACCGTGGCCGCCGAGCTTGCTGATCGACTGCGGCTGCATTCCGACGTGAGCCATCACCGGGATATCGGCTTCGGCGATCGCGCGGAT
>JAPOLP010001046.1 GCA_029977045.1 Planctomycetota bacterium | reverse complement strand
GGCCCGTCGGGACTCGCGTACTACCCCGGCGTTGGCCTGCCCGAGCGTTACAACGGGCACTTCTTCCTGTGTGATTTTCGAGGCGGCCCAAGCAACAGCGGCGTTCGCTCGTTTGCCGTCGAGCAAAATGGCGCGTCGTTCAAGCTCGTCGATTCGCACCAGTTCCTGTGGAAGATTCTCGGCACCGATATCGACTTCGGATACGACGGCGGCATCTACGTTTCCGACTGGGTGAATGGCTGGGACGGCCTCGGCAAGGGACGCATCTACAAGTTCACTCACGAGGCTGCCGCGACCGATCCTGGAGTTGCCGGCACGGCGAAGCTGGTGAGTGACGGGTTTGCTCAGCGTTCGACTGCCGAGCTGCTCAAGCTGCTCGAACATCCCGATCGTCGAGTCCGCCAGGAAGCTCAGTTCTCGCTGGCAGATCGCGATGCGGCTAAAGAGCTGTTCGCCACCGTTCGCGACTCCAGGCACCGCTTCGCGCGAATTCACTCGGTCTGGGCACTCGGCCAGATCGGACGTCGCGATCGCCGTATTCTGTCCGACGTTGTTCCACTGCTCTCTGACGCGGATGAGGAAATCCGTGCTCAGGCGGCACGAGTGCTCGGTGATGTCCGGTTCACTCCGGCGGCAACGCGGCTGACTGACCGGCTGACCGACGAAAGTCTGCGTGTGCAGTCGCTGGCTGCTCTCGCGCTTGGGCGAGTTGGCGCGAAGAACTCGGTGCCCGCGCTGCTGCGACTGCTCGATCTCAATGCAAACAAAGATCCGGTGCTGCGTCACTCCGCGTCGTTCGCTCTGGAATCCGTGCCGACCGAAGACCTGCTGGCCGCAGCAAAGGATGCGGGACCGGCGGCAAAGCTCGGGATCGTTGTCGCTTTGCGGCGTCAGCAGTCGCCGGGTGTTGCCGCGTTTCTGAACGACGCTGAACCGTCGGTCGTCCTCGAAGCCGCGCGAGCGATTCACGATGAGCCGATCGGCGAAGCGATGCCTCAACTGGCGGCGCTCGCTGACAATCCGCTGCCGACTGGAGACAGCTCGTACGTTGACGCCTTGCTGCGACGCGTGCTCAGTGCGAATTACCGGCTCGGAACCGAGCAGGCTGCCGAACGCGTTGCCGCTCTGGCTGCGGGCGAAAAACTGTCGGCGGCGTTGCGGCTCGAAGCGCTGCTCGAACTGAAAAGCTGGGACAGGCCGGAACCTCTCGACCGCGTTCTCGGTGCCTGGCGACCTCTGGAGCCCCGGAACGCCGACTTTGTCGCGACAGTGCTGCGGCCTCGCCTCGGCGGGCTACTGACCGGCAGCGATGAAATCCGCAAAGCCGGCGCGGAACTCGCCGCGAAGTACGGCATCAAGGAAGTCGAACCTGTCCTGCGAGACGTCGCGGCCAATCGTGAGGCAGCTCCGGCAGCGCGAGTCGCCGCTCTTGCGGCACTGGATCAGCTTGGTTCGGAGCAGCTCGGAAGCCTCGTTGCGACCGCGTTGAAAGACGACGAGCCGGAAGTCCGAGTCGAAGCGCGACGGCTGTCCGTAAAGCTGCATCCTGAGACCGCTGTGCAAACTCTGGCCGCGGCAATCGACGGCGGTACGCAGGTCGAACAGCAGGGAGCCATCCGGCTGCTGGCTGAACTGAAGACGGACGCCGCCGATCAGGTACTCGGCCAGTGGCTCGACAAACTGGTCGCTGGAACCGCACCGGCGCCGGTGCAGCTCGACCTGATTGAAGCCGCGACGGCACGCGATTCCGCCCCACTGCTGGCTCGTGCTGAGAAGTACCGCAGTTCGCTACCGACCGATGATCCACTCGCTCAGTACCGCGTCGCACTCGAAGGCGGCGACTACGACCGCGGATACGAAATCTTCTTCGGACGCAGCTCGGCTTCCTGCCGACGCTGCCACAAGGTGCAGGGTTCCGGCGGCGAAGTCGGTCCGGACCTGTCGATCGTCGGCAAGGAAAAGAACCGCGAGTATCTGCTCGAAGCGATCGTGACCCCGTCCGCGAAGATCGCAAAGGGGTTTGAAACGATCATCGCGATCATGGACAGCGGCAAGGTCTACTCGGGCATCGTCCGTTCCGACGAAGGCGACACACTCAAGCTGATGCTCGCCGACGGAAGCATCATCGACCTGAAGAAGGACGAGATCGACGAGACCGCCAAAGGCCAGTCCGCGATGCCGGCGGACCTGGTCAAGCACCTGTCGGCAGCCGATCTGCGAGACCTCGTCGAGTACCTCTCGCGCCAGAAGACCCCACCGCCGAAGGGCGAACATCGCTGATCTGCGGGTTTGTCAGCACGGATTCGATGGGCGAGCACGGATTGTGAAATTGGGACATTGACTGTCTAACGACTTTACGGGAAACGGTAGCTCTCGCTCTCCGCTTCCTCTGAGAATTTCGTAGCTACGCTCGCCAGAGCGTGGAGTCCCGCCGTCTGGCGACGGCAGCTACTCTCGAAATCGAGTCTTCAGTTATGTCTGACGCCACCCCGTCAACCAGTGAGTCCACCGAGTCGCCACGT
>JAPOLP010000232.1 GCA_029977045.1 Planctomycetota bacterium | reverse complement strand
GACTGCCTTCTGGATTCGGTTGGACCGGATGCAGTTGGTGCAGACTCGCTGCTGCTTCGCGCCTTCCGGAGTCTGAACACGGACGTGCTGCAGATTCGGGTAGAAGTATCGCTTGGTAATGCCGGTCGTCTTGCGACCGTTACCGCCGAGATACTTGGCCTTACCGCGTTCGACCTTCTTGTTTCCGCGGCCAGCACCCTTGCCGCAAACGTCGCAAACTCTTGACATGACTGACTTTCCTAAACATCGGCTGTGGCCAGCCGGAAAATGGGCCAGAGAGAAGCGGAGCAGTATACCGAGTGCCTTTTGAGCTTCAAGCTTGCCGGAATCGGTGGAAACTCGCGATTTCTGTGTCCGGGCTGCGGTGGATCGCTATGCCTTACCGGCGTTGAAATACGGGTTCGCTCCGGCTGAGTGGTCGGTCGTGTCGATGATCTCGCCGATCTCCGGGATTGCCCGGCGAATCGCGGCTTCGACGCCGAACTTCAGCGTCGCGGTTGCGGACGAGCAACCCTGGCAGCCGCCACCCATCTGCAGCAGTACGACGTTTTCCTTGACGTCGACGACTCGGATGCTGCCACCGTGCGAGGCGACGGACGGAGCGATCTCATCGTTGATGATCGTCTCAACGCGAGTCCGCAGCTCCTCAGCGGACGGCAGTTTTGCCTGCAGTTCCGGGCTAACGGCCTCGTCGCCGGAAGCGACGTGCTCGCGGATCGCCGCTCCAATGTGCGGGCCGATCATCTGCCACGGAGCCGGGCTGATTTTGGTCAGCGTGATCGTCTGGTGCGAAATCAGCACCTGAGCGACTCCCGGCACAGCGAACAGCCGCTTCGCCAGCGGAGCCGCCTCGGCCGTCTGAGCGTTCCCGAACCAGTACGAGCGGTTCTCGTAAACGGGCCGGTCAACAATGAACCGGCACATCGTGCTGACGGAGAGAGGTTCGGCGGTGATTTTGACGTCGCTCATGGCGAAGCACTCCAACAGATTCGTGAGGCCTGATTTTTGACAGCAATAGTTGCGAAAAACTTTACAGAATGACGCGACGCCGGCAACCGCCGCCGACCGGGATTCTGCCTGTCGATGGAGGATTTCAGGCGATCGCCGGAACGAAACGGAGTCGGTGGGATCACTCTGCCGCATCGAGCCCGTAGGAATGCCCGCCCTGAACCAGGCGGCGAGTCAGCAGGACCTCGCCGACCAGAAACAGGACAAAGATCAGCAGCAGACCGAACCAGATTTCGACGCGGGCAGATTCCTCGCGCACGCTACCTAAGAGGTCGTCCGGTGTTTCGATTACGCGAAACCGATCCTCGGCAATCAGCTCGGCCCAGCGTTCGTCGCTCAGCGGAGTCAGGTCGGATTCGTCGCGGTCTGAATTGGCAACAAACAGTTCGTCGTCCGGAGCTGCTGCGACCCTCACCTCCTGATCGGCAGCGTCGCGCCGCCGCAGTCGATAAACGCCTGGCATCGAAGTGTCGTCGACGCGCACCAGCGGCTGCAGTTCGTTGCCGGCTGTGACAATCGCGAGTTCCTCGCCGCGCGGTGACAGCGCAACCCAGTCGTCCGCGGATTCGTCTCGTGGAATCGACATCGCAATCGGAGTACCGACATCGAGGTTCCTCGGACTGCGGCTCGAAGCGAGTCGGAAAATCAGCTCGTGCAGAAACGTGACGTAATCGGGTTTCGCCGGCAGCGTCGACCAGTCCGTATCGAGTGTCGAAGCAAACACGGCGACCTCACCGCGACCAAACTTTCGCTGCACGATCAGCGGATCACCGATTGAAAGTTTCGCCGCGACGACGGCGTTGGCAAAAGTCGCGTTGTTAGCCGACTCGTCTTTAGTAGCGGAAGGGCGCAAGCCCTCCGGCCCGTCTTTTGTTGCCGGGGCGGGGGCGGGGGGTTTCGCCCCCTTCCGCTACTTCCTGCAATCGGTACCAGTTCGTAAACCGCGCCGAGAGAAAGCCGTCGTCTGAGCCTGCCTGAAACCGGCTGATCCAGGGAAGCTTGAGGCTGTCGCTGTCGATCGTGACTGGCGGAGACGGTTCGTTCTCGTCCTGTCCCGGAAGCGGCGCTGTCGGAGCCTTTGCGAATTCGCCAACTGACACGGGCAGCAGACCTGTTCCGTCGGCAAAGAGCGTCATGTTGTACCAGGCCGGCTTGATCTGGTCGCCGAGCGTGACGGCCAATCCACCACCGTTGGCGACAAACGTTGTGAGAGCTTCAGTTTGGGAATCGCTCAGAGACGCGACGTTGGCCAGCACGACAACCTGGGCGCTGCCAATCGAGTCGGAACGGAATTCAGGTACTGAGACAACTCGAACGGCAATCCAGGGAGCCGGGTTGTTCGGCGGTGACACGGCCAGGCGGGCGAAGAACGTTTCGCTGCGAGTCGGATCGGGATGCGGACTGCCGTCGATCATCAGGACAGGCAGAGCAGCCGCGACCTCAACGATCGAGTCCGATCGATCGTCGACAGTCAGATTGTCTCCGTCGATCGCGACCGTTACTCGATGGCAGCCTGGTCGTCGAAAACGATGCTCAAATTCGACCTGTGCTTCGCCGCCCGGATGCACGCGTACGGACCGGGTCTGCTCACCGAGCCGCTGGCCGTCGATCTCCAGATGCGTGAGAACTGTTGAAACCGCCTTCCCTCCCGAGTTGCGAATCTTCGTCCGGATGCGGATCGGGAAATCGGCGACGGTGACCTCACGCGACAGCTCAAGCCGATCGACCGAATAGTTCACCGGAGTTGGCTGCTGGGCTCGCGTGTTGACGACCCGGATTTCCGGCGCCACGGTCGCCTGCTCGCGCAGCTCGTCAAGCTGCAGTTGAAAGTGCTCGTCAACACTCTGCCATCCGCGGGCCTGCCCGTCTGTGACAATGACGATTTGCCGCGACAGGTTCGTCCCCGCCGAGGTCAGCTGAAACGCTTTCAAGACAGACTCGTTGAGCCGCCCGGATGCGTTCGGAGCCGGCAGTTCCTCAACCGCGGTATGAATCAGTCCGAAGTCGTGTGTCAGTGAGTCCAGCGCCGGTCGCGGTGTCTCGCGCGCGTCGACGAGCGTGACTGCGTCGCTGGGAGCCAGCGAATCCAGCAGCGACCGCGACCATGCTCGCGCGGTCAGATGAGGAGTGCGTCCGTCGCCGGCCCAATCGGTGCTGTACGAGCTGTCGAGCACGATGACGATGTCGCACGCCGGTCGCGTCGAAAACAGCGCTGCCACGCTTCCAGACAGCCACGGCCTCGCGAGAGCGATCGCGATCAGGGCGATCATCGCCATTCTCAGCAGAAGCAGCAGCAACTCCTCGAGACGCACGCGTCGCCGGGTGGTCCTGCTCAATTCGAGAAACTGCATCGCTCCCCAGTTGACGACGTCGAACTTCCGCCGGCTCAACAGATGTGCGATGACCGGCAGAGCAAGCCCTGCGAGTCCGGCAAGCATCCAGGGATTGAGGAAGTCGAGCATGGAGGAGGGGGAGTGGGCAATGGGCAGTCGGGAGTAGGCGGAAAAGACTGTAACCAGTGAGGCGTTGATTTCCGCATCCAGCTAATAGTTGCCGTCTGCTCGTTTTTGCAGTTTCCCAATTGTGCTCTGACAATTCCCGACTGCCTACTCCCCTTCATCCCTCGGCGGCCTTGCCATCAGGGAATCGGTGGCGGCTTCGGGGTCTTTGTCCTCGAACAGGACCGCGTAGACCTCACGCGTGATCGGCATGTCGACGTCGTGCTTCTTCGCGAGGCCGTACACGCTGCGGGTCGTGCGGACGCCTTCGGCGACCGCGGTCATTTCGGCGAGAATCTCAGCAAGCTTCCGGCCGCGGCCGAGTTCCTTGCCAACGTGCCGGTTGCGACTGAAGCCGCTGACGCAGGTGGTGATCAGGTCGCCGATTCCCGCGAGACCGAACATCGTTGTCGGCTCGGCACCGAATGCCGTTCCGAAGCGGTTCATCTCGACGAGACCGCGGGTCATCAGAGCCGACTTGGCATTGTCGCCGTAACCGAGTCCGTCACAGATGCCGACCGCGATCGCCAGCACGTTCTTCAGGGCGCCGCCGAGTTCAACGCCAACAACATCCGTGTTCGTGTAAACGCGAAAGCGGTCCGTCGAGAACGTCTGCTGGACGAGGTTCGCCAGTTCGGCATCGCTCGCCGCCGCGACGACGCTGGCCGGCTTACGTCGCGCGATCTCTTCCGCGTGACTCGGCCCGGCCAGCACGACGACTCGGTCGGTTCCCAGAACCTCGGAGATGATCTCGCTCGGTCGCAGAAGCGTCTCGTTCTCGATGCCCTTAATGACACTGACGATCGGCTGCCCGCCGCTCAGCACGTTTCGGTACTCGGTCAGTGCCTCGCGCAGAAATGCTGTCGGGATCGAAACAACAATCAGATCAGCACCGTCGACGGCGGCCTGAATGTCGGACGTGATCTGGACGCATTCCGGAATCGGGATGCCGGGCAGCAGTCGCTGGTTTTCGTGATCTCTCGCCATCTGCGCGGCATATTCCGCATTCCGAGCCCAGATCGTCACGGAGTGGTCGGGTTGTTCGGACAGCAGCACGGCACAGGCAGTCGCCATGGCCCCGCCGCCGAGAATCGTGATCTTCATCGCGGGAATCGTCCGATGCAGAAAAGAATCTGTGAACTCGCTGAGTGGCCAGCAAGATGACTGCTTGAAGCGCAGACTGCCACCGGATCTCACGGCGATTCGGCAGTCACTGCTGCGGATTCAGGGGATCCATCGTGAGCGGCGACTCGAGTCGACACTCAAGGAGACGCCGTTTGGCGGTGCGGCTAGTTTTCGCGATTGCGTCGCTTGTTCGTGAGATTCGGATTGGAACGACGGGCTCTTACTTCTCGACGGTCGTACGGACGACTTTCCGTTTGCCGTCCGACGATTTCTGGTCCAGGTTCAAACAGACCATTTCGTACCAAAGTCCTGTCCGCAGCGACCTGTGCCGCAACCTCAGTATGGCACGCCATCAGGAGCCCTCTCATGCAATCCTCGACCCTGCAGCCTCAGGCGGACGCTCCCACAACGTTTGAAGACCGACGCCAGCGTTCAGTGAACTCGCGACCGGATGGACTTCCGGAACGCCGCCAGTTCCAGGACGCCCGCAACTACCGGAATCCGGACGCCGTCGAACTGGCCGACGCTGTCGACAGCTACAAGCTGGCACACCGTCGCCGTTTCATCACCTACGAAGAACTGCACGACGTCATCATGAGCCTGGGCTACTCCAAAGCGAACTGAGTTTCGCGGCTTGCCGGGCGACAGAGATTAGAGATCAGACAACAGCAAGGCCGTCTTGAAGTGCGCTTCGAGACGGCCTTACTGCTGCGCGAACGGGTTTTCGCCGACGGCTACAGGTCGCCCCAATCCTGAGGTGTGTCCGGGATGTCATTCCAGCTGTTCCAGATACGCCAGAACTCGGGAAGCTCATCGCCAAACGCCTCGACGGCAAGCTGATAAGCGTCGCCCAGACGTATCCCGTTGAACTCGTTCTCCGGGCGGCCCGTCTGCGTGGCGAGTTCAGCGATCGCGGTTTTCAGAGCGGGCGACGCGTTGGCGGGAATGAATTGATGATCGGCTGCGGAATCCACGGAGCACCTGCTGCAGGCTGGTCATGAGGAACGGACTGTCGGCGAAACGCGGCGAGTCTAGTTCCGTTCGGCGAACGGCAGTAGAGTGGAAGCCGCCTGGTTCGTCCCGTTCTGGCGGACCGGCTGACTTCGCTGCTGACCAGCGCCTGCCGAAAGAGCTTTCCCCATGAGCAGCCAGAGACTTCGCCGATGGCTGCTGCAGTTGCTGAGCCTGCTGCTCGTTCTGATCGGGCCTCTGCCAATGCCCGAGTCGCGTGCCACTGAGGGCGAAGGCCTTGCGTCATCAGCTCGGCCTGTGGTCAACGACAGTGCTCAGCGGAGAATCCAGCAGGTCGAATCGGCCATTCAGTCCGGTGACTTTCCGCAGGCACGGGCCGAGTTGCGGCGGTTGCTCGACAGCTCCGAGATTGACGGCGTCGTTACGGCAGGACCTTCTGATCAGACAGCGTCTCGATTTCAGTCGGTAACAGGAGCCGCGTTTGGACTGCTTAACTCTCTGCCGACTGTCGAACGTCGACAGTTCGTTCAGCAGAGTGAAGCTGAGGCCGCTCGCCGGTTGCAAAGCTTCGTCGTCGCTGGTGGAACGAACTCCAAGCTGCAGGAAATCGCTGACCGCTATCCAGGGACCGCGTCAGCCCGGCAGGCACAGCGTCTTCTGGTCAGTTGGTTTCTGGATCGCGGTCACGTCTGGCAGGCTCGTTCAGTGCTGCAGAAGTTGAAGCGCGAGACTGCGGCAACAATCTCGCTGGTCACGACGATCGATCAACAGCTGAAGCAGATCGAGGCGCTTGAAACCGAAGTTGCTTCTCAACAGCAGAATCGCGGCGTCGGAACCGATTCCCGCGTCTGGCAGGCGGCTGCCGCGTTTGAAGATGGTTCGGTCGGCTGGTTTCAGCAGGCTCTCGATGAGCACCGCCGACAGGCGATACCTGTACTGCCGCGGTTGAATCCGGTCGCTGTTCGGAGCGTCATGATCGGTCGCACGCTCAACCGGCTGGTCGCCGTCGAAGCTGCGACAGGCAAGCCTCTGTGGCAGGCCGATTCACCAGCAACCGGCAGCCAGCGACCGTCGAACGTGCCGCTCACCGGTGCTCTGGAATCGCTCGCCTCCGTCAGCATGGCGCGGCAGGTGCAGCTCGACACAACGTATTCACGGATGACCGTCGACGACGGTCGCGTCCTGTGCCTTGAGTACGTATCCACTCTCGGACGCTCGCTGAGCACACCAGGATTACCAATCGGCAAGCAATCAATTGACGACGCACAACCTCGCAACCAGCTGGTGGCCCGCCGCGTTTCGGACGGTCAGGTTGAATGGACACGCCCAGCTTTTCTCAGCGGCGAATCGGAGTATGAAGAATCGACCGCTTACTTTGTCGGAGTCCCGACGGTTTACGGAGACTGGCTCGTCGGAATGCTGCAGCACGACGCGGCGCTTTTTGTGTACGCACTCGATCGACGCGATGGAACTCCGCAGTGGATGTTGAAGCTTTGCGAGCGGACAGGAATCTCCGCCGCGGATGCCGACTGGACTTCAATCGCCTGCCCGATCGTGTCCGCCGACGGTTTGCTGATCTGCTCAACCGGAGCCGGACTGATCACCGCCGTTGATCCTGTCTTTCGTCGAGTCGTCTGGGCTCGAAGATACAGCCGGACCGATGAGCCGCCTTCAGGTTCTCCACTACCAGGAGCGGCGAATCGGCTGACGCGGCGCTGGTGGTCCGGCTGGCGCGAGATCACGCTGCTATCAGTGCCCCGTTCTGATGATTTAAGCGATCGCTCAACGTTGCTGTATGCAGGCCCGGATGTTCGCGGCGTTTGCGTCCTGAACTCAGCGACCGGTGAAGAACTGGCAACGCTGGCAGCATCGCAGCCGCTGTATCTTCAGGCGGCAGACGACGTCGGCGCCGCTGGACCAGCACTGCTGATCTCGCGACATTCGCTGACGGCGCTCGATGCCCGAAACGGAACCGTTCTGTGGAACGTCGGGATTCCGGAACCGGCTGGTCGCGGATTCTTCTTCAACGATCCTCGCGCTGCGGAAGACAGCTATTACGCCTTTCCGGCGAGAGACGGCACGACGCGGCTGGTCCGGCTGGCCGATGGTCACGTCACAACTGGCCGCGGAATTGATTCAGGCACTCCGAGAACGTGGACGCTGTGTGCGACAGGCGTTCTTGAACAGACCTTTGAGGACCTGCAGTTGCTGCCGCTGCCGGCGATTGATTCGCGCGGCAAGCTGCAGTGGCCGTCCGGTTTCGGCAGTGAAACCGGTCAGGAAGATGCTCTGCTGCAATCGATTAAGCGTGCCGATTCTGAAGAGGCATTGCGGGAGATCGTGACGCGCGCCGGACTCGGTTCGCCGCCGGCGACAACTCCGGCTCTTCCGCAACGCG
>JAPOLP010000802.1 GCA_029977045.1 Planctomycetota bacterium | reverse complement strand
GGGTCGGGTATGACGCCCCATTTGTCGTCGTGGTAGCTGCGACCTTGCTGACGATGAGGCGGGTCAGCTGGCCCCTGCCAGGGAAAGTGAATCGCCAGATGCGGCACGTACAGAAAGAACGGTCGATCGCGGTTTGCCTCAATAAAGTCGACGCTGTAGCGAGTGAGCAGGGCGGTGGTGTAGCCCTCAGCGGATTCAAGCTGGTTGTTGTGCCACCAGTCAGGGTTGCCCGAGCGATCGATGTGTGTGTGAAAGTCGCCGTCACCCGATCCGAGTCCGCGGAACACGTCGAATCCCTGGCTCGTTGGCAGCCACGGCGGCTTGTAGCCGAGATGCCACTTCCCGAAGCAGGCCGTTGCATAGCCTTGTTGGCTAAGAAGCTCCGCAATCGTGACCGCCTTGAGCGGAAGCCCTCGATCGCGGTCTCGGACGCCGGAAATTGCTGAATCGAAAAGCCGACCGAACCGCTGCTGGTACTGGCCGGTGAGCATCGCTGCGCGGGTTGGCGAGCACATCGGACCGGCAGAATGAAAGTCCGTGAACCGCAGACCCGATCGTGCGAGCGCATCGATGCTCGGCGTGGCGTTGATCGTGCTCCCGTAACACCCGACGTCTCCGTAACCGAGATCGTCGGCAACGATCAGCACAAAGTTCGGCGGTCGTTCTGCTCCGGGACACTGCGAAGTGATCGCACTTACAACGAGGAAGAATACGCAACTCCAGCGGGGCCGATTCATGGTCTGGGAACCCTCGTGTTGACGACGTCATAGTCAGGAGATTCCATGTTGCAGCGTGCGTCGCCCGGCAACAGTGACTCCAGGGTGGGGATGACGGGCTGATCCTGGCTAAACTGAAATCATCTTTCATTCGACTCGGCTCAGGTTTGCGTGCTCCTCATGACTGATTGCTTGATTAGACGAATCGTCGCTGGCAGCCTTCTTCTCCTGCTGATTCCGCAGACCGCCAGTGCGACGCCGGCAAACCGGCAGGCTCTGCTGCGTTACCTCGGCCCGTTTCAGTCCGAGCAGGTCGAGTCCTGTGCCGTCTGCCATGTGCGGGCGAAACCGGATGGCGCCGAGTCGCTCGACGAGTTTCCTCACAACGCGTTTGGCGATCGTCTGCGCATTCTCGGCGAAGAGAAGTCTGACGCAGCGGAAGAGCTGCCGCTTCGTGACCGCCTGGCTCGCATCGCTGACGAAGATGCTGACGGAGACGGCGTCTCCAATCTCAGTGAGCTGCTGGCCGGAACGCTCCCGGGCAACGGCGACGATAAGCCGGCTCCTGCCGAGTCCGAGAGAATCCGAAAGCTGCTCATCGACTTTGCCGAGTTCTCCAGCCGCTATCAGTGGCAGCCGTTCAAGCCGGTCGAGCGTCCGGCTGTTCCGGAGCTGCCAGACGATTCCTGGACCGCGAATCCGGTCGACCGCTTTATCGCCGCTCAGCATCAGCAGCGAGGTCTGACGCCTCAGCCTCCGGCCTCCCCGGAGATGCTGCTGCGTCGCGTGTCACTCGATTTGACCGGGCTCACTCCGACAGCGGACCAGGTCCGCGAGTTCAAGCAGGCATTCGCTGCCGATCCTGGAGCTTACGAAGCCGTCGTCGATCGGCTGCTCGACGATCCCGCTTACGGCGAGCGGTGGGGGCGGCACTGGATGGATATCTGGCGCTACAGCGACTGGGCGGGATACAAGGACGCCTTGCGGGACAGCCAGCGGCACATCTGGCACTGGCGCGACTGGATCATTGAGTCGCTCAACGATGACAAGCCGTACGACCAGATGGTCGTCGAGATGCTGGCCGCCGACGAACTCACTCCGGAAGACACCGACGCCATTCGAGCCACCGGTTATCTCGCCCGGCAGTTCTTCCGCGATCGCGACCAATGGATGGACAATGTCGTCAAGCACACGTCGCAGGCGTTTCTCGGGCTCACGATTGGATGTGCCAAGTGTCACGAGCACATGTATGACCCGATCACGCAGCGCGAGTACTACTCGATGCGAGCGATCTTCGAGCGGTACAACGTCCGCACCGACCGCGTGCCCGGCATTCTCGACGAAATGAAAGGCGGCATCCCGCGAGCCTACGACCACTCGCTGACCGCAAGCACGTGGTTTCTCGACGGCGGCGACGAGCGGCGACCGGTCAAGGACGAGGCGATTCCTGCTGGCATCCCCGAGTCGCTCGGCGGTTCGTTTAGTGTCGAAGAAGTGTCGCTGCCCCGATTCGCCGCGAAGCCGGATCGGCGGGACTTTGTGCGAACCGACCTGCTGGCGCAGGCCGAAAAAGCGGCTGCCGATGCGAAAAGTGAGCTGGCGAAGCAGGCCGCTGAAAGCAGCGTTGCCGTTCTGAAAGCTCAGTTTGAAATTGAAGATTTGGAAGACAGCGGCGGCAAGGACTCGGACGACTGGAAAGCCAGAGCGCGGGATCTGATGAAGCTTCAAAGGGAGTCGGCACTGCTGGATGCTCAGGCGAAGCTCGAAGCTGCCGAGTCAACCGTCAGCAAAGCAACCGAGGCACTGGAAAAAGCGAAAGCCGATAAGGACAAGACGGCAGAAACGAAAGAAGCCAAAGCTCTGGCCGCCGCAAAGAAGAATGTCGAGCCAGCCCAAAAGGCACTGGTCGCCGCACAAAAGGCTGTCGAGGCCGAGATCACGACGAAGTACAAACCTCGCGAGCAGTCAGTCTACCCGGAGAAGAGCAACGGTCGGCGACTGGCATTCGCCCGCTGGCTGACCGCTCGCGAGAACCCGCTGACAGCACGAGTCGCCGCCAATCACATCTGGCTGCGGCACTTCGGTCGCGGCATCGTGCCGACTCCCAGCGAGTTCGGCGGCAACGGTCGCGAGCCGACTCATCCGGCACTGCTCGACTGGCTGGCGGACGAATTTATGGCGCAGGACTGGAGCATGAAGAAGCTTCACAAGCTGATCGTCATGAGCGCGGCCTATCGCATGTCGAGTCACTTCAGTTCCGACAACGCCGCGATCGACCCCGACAACGAGTACCTGTGGCGAATGCCGACTCGACGCATGGAAGGCGAGATCGTCCGCGACAACCTGCTGCACATCGCCGGACGGCTCAATCGCGAAATGGGCGGTCCGGATATCGACAACAACCTCGCTCAGAAGTCGACACGGCGGAGCGTCTATCTCCGACACGCTCACGAGAAACTGGTCGAGTTTGTGCAGATCTTCGACGGCCCCAGCGTCTCGGAGTGCTACATGCGCGAGATCAGTGTCAAGCCGCATCAGGCACTGGCGCTCGCCAACAGCTCGCTGACCGTCGAAGGCAGCAGAAAGCTGGCCGCCGCCCTGCATCAGAAAGCCGACGGCAAACCGGAACCGTTTATCGAAGAAGCCTGCCTCACAATTCTCGGACGACCACCACTGCCTGAAGAAGCCGCACTCTGCCGAGAATTCCTCGGCGGGGACTCGGTCGCATCAGTCGATCCCGAACGCTGCGAAAAACTGATCACCGTCCTTTTCAATCACAACGACTTCGTCGCGATTCGGG